>SHZD01000180.1 GCA_009692465.1 Myxococcales bacterium | reverse complement strand
AACTGTCTGAAACTGCACGGATTCACTCCGGGCAGTTCTCGGACAGTTGAGAATAGTTGACTGGCTAGGAGCCTGTCGGATCGTAATAGATTCATTGTGTATAGCCTGATAGACATTTTATAACCGATTGATTTCCGACAGGCTCCTAGTTGCAGCACGCCGCGAACGGCACCCTCGACAGATGAAACTTGTTTACGTGCTGCAAGGCGCCCGGGGCTGCGGGCGCCCGCGCGGCTACGCAGCACACGTGGGGCGGCGGGCCCCGAGTTTCTACGTAGGTCGGACGGGTATGTGGGTCATTGAATCCGTCACCCGATTGTAACAGTATGAATTTAGTCTATTTTATTCGCGGCTCCTGTTCGGGAGGCGCGGCTGTCACGCTTGACACTTGCCGCCGTTCGGGTCGATCCTAGTGGTCCTGCATCGGCTCGCTGTCGTCGGGCTGTTGGTATGAAACGTCGGCAATTTTGCCACTTGCGGCCACTGGGCTGCGCAGATCCGTTGGAGTCCCCATGACCTTTGCCCGCCCCCGCGTCGCAATCAACGGCTTCGGCCGCATCGGTCGCGCGTTCGCCCGCATCGCCGCGTTGGATGGCAACTGCCCGTTTGACTTGGTCGCCGCCAATGATTTGACCGACCCACAAGCGCTCGAATACTTGACCCGCTACGACTCGGCACATGGGCGCTTTCGCGGCACTGTAAGTCTGGACGGCACCATCTTGCGCGCCGGCAACCAGAGCATCGCCTTGATCGCTCAACCGGATCCGACCAAGCTGCCATGGCGCGAACTCGGCGTGGACGTCGTGATCGAGTCAACCGGGCGTTTTCGCAAGAGGTCCCAAGCGATGCAGCATGTGCAGGCCGGCGCCCGCCGGGTCATCATTTCGGCTCCGGGCGAGTCCAAGGACGAGTCGCCCGACGCGACCGTCATTCGCGGCATCAACTGCGACACGCTCAAGTCGTCCGACGTGGTGATTTCGGCTGCGTCGTGTACGACCACCTGTTTGGCCCCGGTTGCTAAAGCCTTGCACCAAGCGCTCGGCATTGAAAGTGGCGTGTTGACAACGGTTCACGCCTACACCGCCGACCAAGTTATCGTCGATACGCCGCACAAGAAAGAATGGCGGCGCGGGCGCACGGCGGCGGTCAATATCGTGCCGACTTCTACCGGCGCAGCCAAGGCGATCGGCCTTGTTGTCCCTGAATTGCTGGGTAAAATGCACGGCATTGCCCTGCGGGTACCGGTGCAGGACGTCTCCTTGTGCGACCTAGTTTGTCTGGTCAGCCGCGACACCACCACCGAAGAGGTCAACCAAATTGTGCGAACGGCGGCCGCCGCTTACTTGCCCGGCACCTTGCGTGTCGAGGATCAACTGGTGGTTTCGACCGACCTGTTGACTGACGGTACCGGTTCGGTCTTCGACCCGTCGATGACCCATGTCCAAGGCGGGCGACTGGTCAAGGCGGTGGCGTGGTACGACAACGAGTGGGGGTATACCTCGCGCTTGTATGCCTTGACCGCCCACGTCGCCGCGATGGCCTAGACCGCGCTCCCCCGCTTTGGGCGCATCTGTGCGTCGCGGCGTCGCCTTTCTCCTTGCTCCTTGTCGAGCGACAGCGAGCGACAGGGCACTGGCATCCCAAATCGGGGGCCGCGGAGAATTTCGATGGGGAATCCTGCTAGAGAGCCGATCAAATCAGATTTGCTCGGCGTCTCCTTGCTTGCTTTGTGGGTCGCGAGCGATCGGCACTTGTTCACTTGCCTGCCGGTTGGCGTCTCGCCGCTCAAGTTTTGTTCGGCAATCCTCGCCGCTCAAGTTTTGTTCAGCAACCCTCGCCGCTCAAGTTTTGTTCAGCAACCCTCGCCGCTCAAGTTTTGTTCGGCAATACATCGCCGCTCAAGTTTTGTTCGGCAATACATCGCCGCTCAAGTTTTGTTCGGCAATACATCGCCGCTCAAGTTTTGTTCGGCAATACATCGCCGCTCAAGTTTTGTTCGGCAATACATCGCCGATGTAGCCCTATTTGGTTAGGTCTCTAGTTAGCCGATCAATTAGGTTTTGCCCGGCTGTCCAGACGAGGTCAACGTGGAACCCGGAACAATTCTCAAATCGCAAGGCATCTTGTCGGTGCGCGACGTGCATTTGCCCAACAAACGCGTGCTGTTGCGGGCGGATTTCAATGTGCCGTTGGACGACACGCTGTCGATTACCGACGATTCGCGCATCCGCGCGACCTTGCCGACCATCGAGCTGATTCGTAAAGGTGAGGCGCGTTTGATCGTCTGTTCGCACATGGGCCGGCCCAAAGGCAAGAAATCCGCCAAGTATTCGCTGGAAGCGGCGGGTCGGCGCCTAGCCGAATTGCTCAATTGTGAAGTTCTGATGCCCGACGACTGTGTGGGCGATGCGGCGATTCACCTGATTGCCAACCAGCGGCCCAATCAAGTGATATTGCTTGAAAATCTCCGATTCCATGCCGGCGAAGAAGCCAACAGCGAGGACTTCGCCCGGCGCTTGGCCGACTTGTGCGACGTCTTTGTCTGCGACGCCTTTGGCTGTGTCCACCGCGCCCACGCCAGCGTGTCGGCCCTGCCGCGCTTGGTGCCGGTACGCGCTGCCGGCCTGTTGCTGGAGCGCGAGATTGAAGTGCTGACCAAGTTGGTGTCGACACCAGAGGCTCCCTATGTCGCGCTGCTCGGTGGTGCCAAAGTCTCGGATAAAATTGAGGTAGTTGAGAGCCTGTTGCCGCTCGTTCAAGGCTTGATTATTGGCGGCGCCATGGCCTACACCTTTTTGGCGGCCCAAGGCATCGACATGGGCAAAAGTCTGGTAGAAAAAGACCACTTGGGCCTGGCCAAGCACTTGCTGGGCCGCTGCGCCGACAAGAATCTACCGGTGTTTCTGCCGATCGATCACGTGGTAGTCGGTGAAATTAAAGCGGATGCCCCTTCTGCGATCAAGGCCAACGGCGAACTGGGGCCAAGCGACATCGCGGTGGATATTGGGCCTAAGACCATCGAACTATTCACGGATGTGCTGGGTGGACGCAGCAGCCAACTGGCTGGGGCGCCGCGCACGGTGCTGTGGAACGGTCCGATGGGCATTTTTGAGCTGGACGCCTTTGCCGCTGGCACCATGGCGGTGGCGCGGGCGGTCGCTCAAAGTACCGCGACCAGTGTGGTGGGCGGCGGCGACTCGGTGGCTGCGGTGCAAAAGGCTGGAGTTACTCCTATGATTTCGCACACTTCAACCGGAGGCGGTGCCAGTTTGGAGTTCTTGGCCGGTCAGCCGATGCCGGGGATTACGGCCTTGCGCGGTGGGCGGCGTTAGGGCGGGTACATGAATAAATCATTCATTTACCGTGCCCGTTTGCTGGCTGGGTCGGTCGCAAGCTCGGGTCTTTACAGCTGACTCGCCGCTTCGGTCTTCGCGCAGGTTGATCGAGTTGTTCTTTTACACCCCCCCCCCCCACAGCCCAGCCCAACCAGAAAACAGCCCAGCCCAACCAGAAAACAGCCCAGCCCAACGAGAAAACAGCCCAGCCCAACCAGAAAACAGTCCAGCCCAACCAGAAAGCAGTCCAGCCCAACGAGAAAACAGCCCAGCCCAACCAGAAAACAGTCCAGCCCAACCAGAAAGCAGTCCAGCCCAACCAGAAAAAAACAGAACTGTTCGCTAGGAGTCGCCATGACCCCCAAACGCAAACCCGTCGTCGGCGGCAATTGGAAAATGCACCTGACGCTGGCCGAGGCTCAAGAGCTGGGCAGCGAAGTGCGCAATCGTCTCAACAGCTATGCTGCTGTCCAGACACTGGTTTTTCCGCCGTTTCCGTTCCTGCACGCCGTCGGTCAGCGCTTGCAGGACAGCGCCATTGGGCTGGGGGCCCAGGACCTGCACGTTGAAAAAAAGGGCGCGTTTACCGGGGCCGTGTCGGCCGAAATGCTGGTGTCAGTCGGTTGCAAGTGGGTGTTGGTCGGCCACTCTGAACGCCGCCATGTGTTTGGCGACGGCGATGATCTGGTGGCCAACAAGCTGCGCGTGGCGCTGGCGGCGGGTCTTAAGCCGGTGCTGTGTATCGGCGAGCGCTTGCAAGAGCGCCAAGCTGGCGACACCTTTGCGGTTAACCGCCGCCAGTTGCGGGCGGCGTTGCACGGCCTGAGCGCAAGCGATGTGCAAGATCTGGTGGTCGCTTACGAGCCCGTGTGGGCGATCGGCACCGGACTAGTGGCGACGCCCGAGCAGGCTCAGGAAGTTCACGCTGATGTGCGCTCAGCGATTGGTGAATTGCTGGGAATCGCTTTCGCAACGCAGGTGCGCATCCAGTACGGTGGCAGCGTCAAGCCTGAGACCGCCGCCGGGCTGTTCGGTAAGGCCGACGTCGACGGCTTATTGGTGGGCGGGGCCAGTCTGAAAGCGGAGGAGTTTGCCGCGATTGTGCGGGCCAGGAACGCGTAAAGACTCGGTTAGGGCCGGGCAAATTCAAGTCGAATTTGCCCATCGGCCCATCGCTTGCTTGGTGGGTCGCTAACTCGCGGCTTTGCAAGCCGCCTGCACGCTCCGTTCTTATCCCGGATCGATCGAGTAATTCTTGCTTAGGCCCTGACTCTTGCAGGAAATCCGCCTGAGTGTGCATTTGCGCTGTCGCAGTGTCCGGCATTTGCTCACTGACCGCAGCGAACGGTCAAAAATACCAGCGCACCGCGCCGCTCAGGGCGCCCAGCTCCAGATCGCCGTCGAGGTCGTAGTAGGGCCGCCAATCGAGCACCAATTCGACCGGCGCACGGCTAAAGTGATAGCCGCTCTGGACCACCGCCGACAAGCCGATGTGTCGACTTCCGGCCGACCCCCAGGTGACCACCCCGGCCCCGCCGCCCGCCCACAGTCGTCCGCCTAGTATCTTAGTAATCTCAACGGGTTCAACCACGGCGTCGACGCTAATCGCCAGTTCGCGGACTTTATATCGTCCGACGAAGGCCTGCACGGCCATGGTGCTGGCAACGTAATACTTGGCCGTCAAGCCGAGGTCGCCGATGGTGCCCGAGCCAATGCCAACGCCAATTTTGCGGGTGGCAGCGATTTCTTGGGCCAGCACCGCGCAGGGAGCGGCGTTGACCGCCAGCGTCAGGCTGACTACGGTCAATATCCGACATAACCAACTAGAATTCATGTATTGTCTCCAAAATCCAAGTCGTCATCACTCGGTCGCGGGCCGGCCTGCGGCGACCAGGGGGCACAGATTCGTGCGGTCCGCGATCTACGTCAAGCGCGCGGGCCACTGGTGCCACAGGCCTGCCCTCCGTTTGCAAATTGCCTGCACTGCAGGCACCATGCCATGTTTGCTTGCGCATTCCGCCTATTGCCTATGCGTCGGGCTATCGATCCGATTGGAGCAGCAAAGCCATGCACGTACTGCAAAACTGGAGACGATTTTGGTCATCGGCACTGGTAGCCTTGATGGTGCTAGCGCTCGGTTGTCAGCCCGCCGTGTTGGACAAAGGCGCCGTGACCGGTGGCACTGCCAGTGCTGACGCTGGGATCGGCGAGACAGCAGTCGCCGGGCAAGACGTGCTCGTGCAGCCTGATCCCGGCGGTACCCCTGAAGTGGACGTCCCCACGGCCGCCGACGGCGGCGTCCAGCCAGACATGGACATCGCCAATCCAGTCGACGTTCAATCCGACGTGCCGGCACCAGAGTGCAAAATCGACGCCGATTGCAACCCCAAGGCCACCACTTGCCAGTTGGCCACCTGTCTGACAGGCAAATGCGATTTTCAAATCCTGCCCAACTTGGCCGCCTGTACCGATGGCGATCCATGTACCACCGGCGAGGCTTGCCAGGCCGGCGCCTGCAAGGGCGGCAAGGAAACTGTCTGCGACGACTCCAACCCGTGTACCAAAGATAGCTGCAAACCAACCAATGGCTGCGTCAACGCCCCCTTGGTCAACGGCCCCTGCGACGACACGCAACCGTGCACGACCGGCGACCACTGTGAAGCTGGCAAGTGCGTTGGCGTCGACATTTGCAAAGAATGCAAGGTGGACAACGACTGCGTCACCCTCAATGCCTGCGACGGTCCGCGCAAGTGCGACGTCTCCAAGCCGCTCTTAGTGCCGTACAAGTGCGTGTCCAAAGGCGAGGGCAAGAAGTGCCCCGACGACTTGCCTACGGACTGTACCTTGACGTTTTGCGACCCCAAAGTCGGCCAGTGTGCCACTAAGCTGGCGGCCGATTTTGTCGCGTGCGAAGATGGCATTCCTTGTACATTGCAAGACGAGTGCGTCGCTGGCGTCTGCAGTTTTTTGGGCAAAGTCAGTTCCAAGCAGTGCAAATGCTTCACCAACAAGGAGTGCGAGCTTGAAAACCCGCAAACAGGCAATTTGTGTTTGCCCATCTACTACTGCGACAAGTCGACCAAGGACTGGGCCTGCAAACCCAACCCCGCCACGCTTAAGACCTGCGACACCGGTTCAGACAGCCCGTGCAAGAAAAACATATGCGAACCGGCCTCGGGCAAGTGCAAGCTGACCAATGTCAACGTCCCCGACAGTTTTCTGGAATGCGATGACAAGCTCAAGTGCACCACCGGCGACGTCTGCGAAAATGACGGCATCTGCACCGGCACCAACATCTGCCCGTGCACCAGCAACGCCGACTGCGCCAAAGAAGAGGATGGCGACAGCTGCAATGGCACGCTGTACTGCAACAAAGTGGAGCTCAAGTGCAAGCTCAATCCGGCCACCGTGGTCAAGTGCCCGACCGCTTTGGACTCGGCGTGCTCGATTACGCTGTGCAACAAGAAGTCAGGCAAATGTGAGGTCACGCCGCGGGAAACCTTGGCTAAATCGTGCCCAGTGGACGACCCCAATTGCCCGATCTTTGTCCCCTTGCCCGCGGGCCAGAGCATCGTGATTGCCTGCGATGACGGTGACTTGTGCACCGGCAGCTCGGCGTGCAAGAGCGGCCAGTGCACAGCTGAAAAGACCGCGTATACCTGCTCATGCACGCTCGACGCGGACTGCGCCAAGGCCGAAGACGGCAACAAGTGCAATGGCACCCTATTTTGCGACAAACAGGCGGGCAAATGCATCCTCAATCCGGCCACCGTGGTCAACTGCAGCAGCATCAACGACAGCCAGTGCGCCAAGGCCGTGTGCCAACTGGCGACCGGCCAGTGCAAGCTGACTGAAATCGGCCTGCCCGGTAGCTACGTTGCCTGCGAAGACGGCAATGGCTGCACCCAGTTTGATGATTGTGAGGGCGGCGCCTGCGTCAGTGGCACCAACACTTGCAAGTGCCTCAAGGACAGCGACTGCGCCGACGAAGACGACGGCAATATCTGTAATGGAACGCTATTTTGCAACAAGGTAACGGGTGGCTGTGAAGTCAAACCCAATTCGCAGGTCAAGTGCGGCACCACCTTTGACACCAATTGCCTCAAGAACACTTGCGACAAGGTAGACGGCAAGTGCAAGGCGGTCGCCGTCAGTGAACTGCTCAGCTGCGAGGACAACAATCCGTGTACAACCGGCGACACTTGCCTCAGTGGCCTGTGCAGCTCGGGTCTCGATAAATGCGAGTGCAAGACTGATGCCGAATGTGCCAAAATGGAAGACGGCGATGTGTGCAATGGCACGCTGTACTGCAGTAAGGCCAAGCAGCCATTTTCTTGCGAGGTCAACCCAGCCACCGTGGTGTACTGCCCGACCGGACAGGACCAAGAATGCCAAAAGAACACCTGCGACAAAATCACCGGCAAGTGTGCGATGACCAAGGTGCCACAACTTTTCGCTGAGTGTTCCGATGGCAATCCGTGCACCAAAGGCGATTCGTGCGCGTTGGGCGCCTGCGTCCCCGGCAGCAATCTGTGCAGCTGCACTTCCGATGTGGACTGCGCGGCCAAGGACGACGACAACCTGTGCAACGGTTCGCTAGGTTGCCTGTCCGTGGGGGGCCTCAAGCAATGCTTGACCAAACCGACCTCCCCAATCACTTGCGATCCCGATACGGAGTGCACCAAATTCTCGTGCGATGGCAGCGACGGCAAGTGCAAGGCCGTGGTCAGTGAGTCGTTTTGCGACGACGGCAACGGCTGCACGGCCGAGTCGTGTGCCGTCGGCAAATGTCTGCACACCAAGCTGATCGACGGCACCGCTTGCGGCATCAGCAAGGCGTGCACCAATGGAACTTGTTTTTCGAAGTGAGAGCGTGTTAGGTCGCGGACACAGCTTAGGAACTGTCCCACAATAAGTCATTGTGGGACTGGTTCCGTTTGCTTGCTTTGTTGGTCGCTAAGCTCGCGTCCCCCAAGGCCGACTCGCCGCTCCTGTATTGCCCAGATCGATCGAGTTATTGGAGGACAGTTCCTTAGTCGCCGGATCTAGTCGCTTAAGAGCCGCCGCAACATCTTGTCCTGCACCCCGCGATAGGCGGCCGCCCCATTGATATCATTGAAGAAAAATGCAAAAGCCAACAGCTTGCCGTCGGCCCCCTGGGCGTAGCCCGCCAGGCCCGATACGTCGTCCAGGGTGCCGGTCTTGGCGAAGACTTTGCCCTTGGTTTGCGGCCACTTGAGCCGACCGCGCAGCGTGCCATCGACGCCGCCGACGGCCAGCGACTGCCGCCATTGCAAGCCCTTGGCATCTTTGGCCATCGCCCGGATCAGCGCGACAGCGGTACGACAGGTGATGGTGTCGGCCCGGTACAATCCCGAGCCGTTGGCCATTTTGGTACCTTCCCAGTTTAGCCCAAGTGGTTCTAGGGCCTTGCGCACGCCATCGATGGCCTTTTGCGAGGTGCCGGGCGCCCCGCCCACCGTTACGCCGACCAGTTTGAACAGCGTCTCCGCGTATTGATTGTGCGATTGTTTATTGGTCACGTGCAGCACCGCCCGCCAGTCGTGATGGCTGTGGCTGGCAATGACTTGGGTGGCTTGGCCCTTGGCCTCGGCGGAAAAAATGGGCTCACCTTCGACGGCAACGCCGTTTTGCTGCAATAACTCTTTAAAAACATGGGCGGCAAAATAGCTGGCGTCGGCAACGCGGCGCCGACCCGAACCCACAATCTTGCGCGAGGCCGCCAGAGTGCCGCTGACCACCACCTCGGTCTTGCGCCCAGCCGGTCGGGTCGCCACGGTGAGCGCATATTTTTTGTCTTTGATAGTCTGAGCTTGATTGATGACGACTACCGCAGCACCCGCATTGGGCGTCACCTCTACCAGCGGCGGTTCACCGATTTTGCCCGGTCGCACCACCACTTGCAGCGTGGAGGCGTCGAGCATCAGCGCACCGATCGGCGCGCGATAGGCGGCGTCGGTGAGTTTTTGGTCAAAGCCCGCCGGCAGGGCGTCGTCGAACAACGTCGCGTCCACCACCAGCTTTTGGGTCCGGGTAATCCCTGCCGCCGCCACGGCTTGCGCCAGTTTCTTGTAGTCCGCAAAAGTCATCGTCGGATCAGCGGCGCCGACCAGCACCAGCGCAGGCACTTGGGCACTTTTGGACGCCGCGCGCACTTCGGTAACGGGTTTCTTATCTAAATCAAGCACTTTTACTGCCGCGGCGGTGCCAAACAACTTGGCCACCGAGGCCGGCGTCAGGACCTTGTCGGCGCCATCTTCAAACACGGTGTGACCCGATTCGAGCTCGACAATCAGCCCCCCCGCCCGAAATTTGCCCGGAGCCGACTTGAAAATCGTGCGCAGATCTGAAGCCTTGTCTGAAGTATGGACGGCGGGGCCGGTCGCGGCTTGACTGGCGTCGTCGTCGGTTTCTTCAGCGGTGGCCTTGGCTAGTTTGTCCGCTGTGGCCGGTTTGTCGGGCTTGGCTGGCTTGACGGCAGAAGTTTTGGCTGGCGCAGGTTTGGCTGGCGCAGGTTTGGCTGGCGCAGGTTTGGCTGGCGCAGGTTTGGCTGGCGCAGGTTTGGCGACGCGCAGTTTGCCCGCTGAAGACTTGGCTGCCGACTGTCGCGCGGGCTTGGCGTCAGCTGAAAAAGGGCCGAGCCCCGCGCTGAGCAACGCCAATAACACCACGAAATGCAAGAAAAACCGAGTTTGCATGAATCTGACCCGCACCTCACACGCCGGCTGCGGTCTGGCCAACCTAGCACAAGCGTGTGCTTGCACAAGCAAATGGCACAGTCCGCGATCAGCATGGAACGCCGCAGGCCGCCCGCCGATTCCGCGAACCGGCGCGCCGCGGTTGGGCTACTTGAGTTGGTGCAACGGTTGGCCACTGGCAGCCAGTGCCGCCTCCAGCAACGCTTCGGCCAGCGTCGGGTGGGCGTGCACAGTGAGCGCGATGTCTTGCGCAGTGGCGGCCATCTCTACCGCCAAACCAGCAGACGCAATCAATTCACTCGCTTCGGCACCGACGATCTGGACCCCGATGACCACGCCGGTCTTTTCGTCGGCAATGACTCGCGCAAAGCCTTCGCCGGCATTAGCGGTCATCGCCCGACCCAACGCCGCAAAGTGAAAGCGCCCGGTCTTGGTCTTTTTGCCCTGCGCCTCCAACTCAAACAGCATCGGCCCGACCGTGGCGATTTCGGGGTCGGTGTACACCACATTGGGAATGCAGGCGACGTCCATCCTCGCGCCCTTGTGGCCGGCAATGACCTCGGCCGCTACTTCGCCCTCTTTGCTGGCTTTGTGGGCCAGCATCGGCTGGCCGACCACATCGCCGATAGCAAAAATATGCGGGATCGCCGTGCGCAGGCACTCATCGACCTCAATAAATCCACGGGTATTGGGCTTTAAGCCCACAGCCTCTAAGCCCAAGTCGCTACTATTGGGCCGTCGGCCAACCGCAACTAGCACCTTGTCGACCACCAGCTTGAGCACCGCGCCTTTGCTGTCCTGCAGCTTGAGCTCCGCTTTGCCGTCGGGCAACTGTTGCCAGCTCATCGCCTTATGCCCCAGCAAGTGCTTGACGCCCATCTTGGCCTGCTTTTGCTGGACGGGTCGAACCAAGTCGGGATCCAACGACGCCAGCAAGCGGTCCATCGCTTCGACCACCGTGACTTGGGTCCCCAACCGGGCAAACACGTCACCGAGCTCCAAGCCAATCACCCCGCCGCCCAACACTGCCATGGTCATCGGGATTTCGCTCAGCGCCAGCGCGCCGGTCGAATCCAGAATGGTTTTCTGATCGTAAACAAAGCCCGGGATTTGGATCGGAGTGGAACCGGTGGCAATCACCACATCTTGGGCGACCACCTCTTGCAACGAACCATCGGCCTTGGTGACCACAAGGCGGCCGGGGCCGGCGAAGCGCGCGCTGCCGGTCAGGACGTCGACCTGGTTTCCCTTGAGCAACTGACCAATTCCAGAGGATAATTTGCTGGTGATGCCATCTTTCCAACTGATCATTTTGGCCATGTCGACGGCTAAATCGTTGGCGACAATACCGATCGCGGCGCCGCCTTTGGCCTTGCTGTAGACCTTGCTGGCGTGAATCAGCGCCTTGGATGGGATGCAGCCGACGTTGAGGCAGACGCCGCCGAGCTTGTCGCGCTCCACAACCAGGGTCTTTTTGCCAAACTGACCCAAGCGAATGGCGCACACGTAGCCGCCCGGCCCGCCGCCGATGACGATCACGTCGTAGTGTAAGGGGGCTAATTGCGCTGCCATGGGGCCTCAGGTGCCGGTCTAGGAGCGTGTCGGAGTATTCCGACTCGCTCCTAGCGCCGTCTGGCTAGACGGCGGCAACTGTCCGAAACTGCGCGGATTCACTCCGGGCAGTTCTCGGACAGTTGAGAATAGTTGACTGGCAAGGAGCCTGTCGGATCGTAATAG
>SHZD01000179.1 GCA_009692465.1 Myxococcales bacterium | reverse complement strand
GTCTGAAACTGCACGGATTTACTCCGGGCAGTTGTCGGACAGTTGAGAATAGTTGACTGGCTAGGAGCCGGTCGGATCGTAATAGATTCATTGTGTATAACCTGATAGACATTTTATAACCGATTGATTTCCGACAGGCTCCTAGAGAGCCGATCAACTAAGATTTGCTCGGCGTCTCAGTGCTTGCTTTGTGGGTCGCGAGCCTGCGCCACTTATTCAGTGGCCTGCGGGTTGGCGTCAGGCCGCTCCGTTTTGTTTGGGAATTCTTTGAGGTTCGGCGTTAATTGATCGGCTCTCTAGGTTCAGCGCCGCCGCTTCTTGCCTTCAGCCTTGCCGACCAAAACTGGCTTTCCGCCCTTGACTTTGGCCTTAGCGTGACCCTGTGGTCGATCGGCACTCACTTTAGTTTTCGACAGTTGCGACTTGGCAGACTTGGATACACCCTGTTTTGCGGCTTTGGAGCTTGCCACTTTGGCGCTAACCTTGAGGGTGACCGCATTTTTCGCGGCGACGCTCAACTTTGCCCGGCCTAAACTCTGCGCTTTCATAGCCTTTGACCCGCGATGCGTCCGGGTAACTTTGGCGATCTTTGAAGCAGGCTTGGCAATCACTGCTGTTGGCGCCACCGTTGGCGCAGTCGCGGACTCCAGTGCGTCGCTTTCCACTTTGGGAGTCACCTGCGCTGGGATCGGAAACGGCGCGGCCTGCCCAGACGGCTCAGTAGCTGGGTCATCGCCTGCGGGCAGCGCTTTTTGGGTCAGGGCCAACTCAAAAGCCGGCACGCCGTAATACAAATTGCGATAGACTGCGATAGTCGACGACACCCGCTTGGCGTAGTCACGCGTTTCGCGAAACGGGATCGTCTCGACAAACAGGTCCATCGGCCAGTCGCCGCGCTGTTTACGCCAACGGCCCACCGCGCCGCCACCAGCATTGTAGCCCGCCGCCATCTGCTGTTCGCGCTCAAAGCGAGTCAGCAGTTGTTTGAGGAACTTCGCTCCGAGGCGGACATTGACCGGCGGCAGTTTGAGGGTCTCCGCTGTCGCGTCAATATCCAGCCCTTTGGCCATGGCCTTGGCTGTCGGCACGATGAGTTGCAACAGGCCAAAAGCATGGGCAAACGATTCAACTTTGGCATTGAAGCCGCTCTCCGCGCGGCAGATCGCATAGACAATCGACGGATGCAGGTCGAATTCTTTGGCGGCAGCGTCCATCAGCGCCCGGTAGCCACGCGGGTAAGCGAGTTTCCATGCGGCGCGATTGCCGTCGTGTGGCCAGGCCGTCGTATAGGCGCGCAAAGCGTCGCGACCGACAGCGTGCGAGGCCGTCCACCGCCCCGCTTCGTCGTCCATCGCTGCGCGAGCCCAAAGTTGGGCGGGATCGCCAAGTTGCCATTTTTGGGTGCGCTCGCTATCGCGTCCCAAGCCAGCGGCGTCCAACTCTTCGCCTGCTTCGTCGTGCCAACCTAGCTGTCCCAACTTGCGGGCGCGTTGAATTCGCACATCCGCGAGCAGTGTTGAGGTGATTTCAGGACCCGTGGCCACTGCATCTGGCGTGGCCGTCAGGCTGTCCAGCTTGTCGATGCCCAGCTTGCGCAGTTGAGCCAAGGCCATTTGGGCGTAGTAGCTGAGCGGATGGCGCTGAACCACTGAACGCCAGCGCCGCAGCGCGTCGTCCTTGCGATTCAGCTCCAGCAACGCTCGAGCCGCGAAGTACTCCGCCCGGCCCATCGCCCAATCGCGGTCGTCAAAACCTGTTTCTAGCTGAGCAGTTTCCCCAGCAGGTGCCGTGCCTTGATCGCGTGCCGCCGCCAACCGATCGAGTAGATCAAGCGCCGCTTGCCACTTCTTGTCGATCAGCCGTTGCAAGGCCACCCGCCACACCGCAACGTCGATCATGTCGCGCTCGGCATAGTCCTGCGCCGCGACGGGGCCTTGTTTTTCTAAGACTTCGCGCGCGCTTGGGTCAGACAACACCAAAAGCAGCAACTTGGCATCGCTGGCCTCTTGGCCGTTAAGCCCTTGATCGACAGCCTTTTTGAGCCATGGACCACCCTCGATTTTACCTTGGATGGCCAATGCCCGCCCGGTCCGAAAGGCGATGTCTCCCGAGCCCAGCGGATCTTCAGCCACTTGGAGCGCAACGACTGCCTTGCGCACTTCGGCGTCAGCGTCGCAGCGGTCCTTGAGTCCGGCCAGCACCGCAAGGGACTTGTCAAACTCCGCTTTGCGATCGTGACACTTAGCCAGCCACGACAGCGCATGGCAGGCCACCGCGGGATCCCGGCTGGCTGTCTCGCTTAGCGCCTTTAGCGCCGGAATTGCGCGCGGGTACCGACGACGCTGGGCGGTAAACACCAAGGCATCCAAAACTGCAATCGCGTCCTGTGGCCGTTTTTCCAAGCGCTTTTGCCAGACGGCGTCGCTGGAACCCAACAACCAGTCGGCCAATTCTTCAGCTTGATTTGATTTACCACCGGTGGCGAGCAGTTCACGCATGACCGCCACACTGGCATCGTCTTGACCGCTGGCGGCCAGTGCCCGCGCGCGTTCGACTTGGACTCTGCGCAAAAGTGCAGTGCCTTTAGGTGCGTTGACGGCGCCTAATTCAGCCAAAGCCGAGCGAAATTCACCGTTGCGGCGCAGAGCACGGGCACGGGCCAACCGCAGAGAAGGCTCGTTTCGATCGCCGATCAGCGCCAATACCACGTGCGACAGGCCTGCTTCATCGGCGCGCGCCACCAGCCACCGCAATGCACTGATACCCAGAGCCGGATGGCCAGCGGCAACGCGAGCAGCAGCGATCGCCGCCGACTTCTTGCCCTCAGTCCAACGCAACTGGGCCAACAAGAATGCGAAAATTCGTCGCTCGTGATCGGCTTTCGCCTTGTCTGCGTTGGAGTCTTCGCCTAGAGTTAGCCAGACTTTCTCAGCCTGTTCAAGAGCTTTCGCGTTGCGTCCCTCGCGAAACGTTCGCCACGCCGCGTTCGCAGCTTCGCTGGCAAAAGGCTCAGCCATCTCGCCCAGCGGCGCAGTCAGACCCAATTCAGCAGCTTTTTCAGGAGGATTTTTGTCGAGCGTCCAGTCGTCCGGCAGCGACACGCTGGCTACACCCAGCGCCGCGGCCAAATCGGCCAACGGCTGCGGCAAGCGCGGTCCTTGCGGCCCCAATGCGCCGACCGACCATGCTGCGGTGTACCCAAGCACGGCCAGAGCAGCCACAAGCGCAATGAAGCGAACAACGGAACGCTGAGCCACAGTGCTGCCCAGCGGCACGCCAGGGAGCAGGGTCCAATGCGCTGCGGTCGGCACAGCCAACGAAGAGTCGGCGGTGCCAACTGCGTCGCCAGCCCAGCCAACTGCGTCGCCAGCCCAGCCAACTGCGTCGCCAGCCCAGCCAACTGCGTCGCCAGCCCAGCCAACTGCGCCATCAGAATTGGCGCATGACCCTTCGAAATTAGCGGAGGGGCGGCAAACTGAAGTGCTCGCCCAAGGCGGCTTCCAGCTTCTTTTCGGCATTGGCGCGCTGGACGGCGGCTTGCTCGCGCTTGCGGCCCTGACCACTAGAAGTGCGCTTGGCTTTGCGAATGCGCTCAGTAACTCGGGACTTGGAAGCCATGGCGACGACTCTATCGGGCGCCATAGCGCCCATATTCTGGGACTCACAAAACTAGTCAACCCAGAAGTTTCAGTAACTTGCGCCGAATCCAGTTGACCGGCGGGGGCGGCATTTTGCCAGTGTGCAGGGCGCGCGTCAACGTCTAAATCAGCATTGGGCAAACGTGGCGAAACAGGAAGTCGTTGCACTATCTGGTTCCTTGGGCTGCAGACTGCTGGCCGCGCGACTCGCTGGAGTGCCTGATTTAGGCGAAAATAGGCTGCACGCACACCGACAACTGTGTTGTCGCCCAACGACTGCGCCGCAGGATCAGATCTTGCGCATGCGCTCAATGATCGCCGATCGCTTGCTGGCGTCCACGCTGGTATCGACAGCGGCCAGTGCCCGCTGCTCCATTTCAGCCAAGGTGTGTGCCAATTCCGGATTGTCCTGACCACGCATCACCAAGACCAAGTCATTGGAGGCCGCAATCCCGTAGCGCATTCGCAGGACATTTTCTTCTTGAGCCGGCAATTCGACTTGCTGCAAAGCGCGATCGAACGCCTGTCGGCTGCGCACGGTGGTCTTGGTTTTTGTTTGGGTCTTCGTTTCAGTCACAGTGGTCTCCTTGCTAAGGGCTACAGGCCCATCGCGATGCCGGCGGTCGCAACCGAGCGGCTCCAGCAGGGCAAACACTACGACGCCGTGCTTTGGGCGCAAGTTTTTCCGACTGTCCAGACTCAGTTCTGACTATGGTCAACCTGACTTGCGTGACGGTTATCGGCTAGTTTCGCACACACTACAGGCAGGTAGCGCGCGCAGTTGACAGTTTGGTATCGCCCGGGATTCTGTCAACTTTTCTCCTCGATGCCGTGGATGCGAGCGGCCAACGACTCAAAAGAAACCTTTGACAAACCTGCTAGTTGCGCGGCCACCGCGCTCTGTTGGCCAGCAGCTGCCAGCACGTCCGAGATGTAGCGGCGTTCAAATTCAGACAGGCAGCGTGCACGCGCTTCAGCAAAAGGAATCGAGACTTGGCTGAGATTATCTGGAGCACTCGGGGCGCAAACCGCAGGCCCCACGACTGCTAGAGGTGCCACGGCAGACACGGCTAGGCCAACGGCGGCTTGCAGGTGGCGGCGCAATTCCCGCACATTTCCGGGCCACGCATAACTCTGCAAGGCCTGCATAGTTTCAAAAGAGAGCACCAACGGGCCGACCTCAGGATGCAGTTGCTCCAGCTCGGCCAGCATCGCTTGGACCAGCGGGGCAATATCTTCGGTGCGACGGCGAAGGGGCGGCAGGTGCAGGCGGCGACCGGCAAATAGCTTGGCGAAATCTTTGCTTAATCGTTGTTCACGCACCGCATTGGGCAGCGGCAGGCTGAGGGTGGCAACCAGCCGCGGGGCAGTGCCGGCATCTGTCAAAGCGGCCAGCGTTGCTACAATTTTGGCTTGATCACCAAGCGTAATTTCGTCAGCGTCCAGCAGAATCAGCGAACCCGCCGCAGCGCGCTGCCAAAGTGGGCCACTGGGAACCAATTCGGCGGCGAGCGCCGACCAATCCGCAGTGCTGCAATCCAGGTACTCGACGTCCTGTTCGGCCCGCGAAGAGACTCGATGAATCGCCAATGCAGTTGTACGCTTACCAGTGCCGTCCTCGCCTTCAATAACCACGGGGTCGGGCAAAGCGCCCAGCAGTGAAATCCGCGCGAAGACATCGCGCATCGCTTCGCTGTGGCCCTGTAACCCCCAAAGTTGAGTCTCGCGAGCCAGCGCGATTTCATGCATGTCGGCCAGTTGTTCGTATTGCAACTCAGTTTGGCCCAGACGTAGCGTGGCAGCCGGCCCCAAAAGCAGTTCAACAGCGCGTGAACCAGCAAACCACGTGCCATTCTTGCTGTCCAAATCGCGCAACCGGTAGCCGACGCGGTCGCCAGTGATGCGAATGTGCTCGCGCGAGGTCGCGGCATCCGTCAGCACAAAATCGGCATCCACGCTGGTGCCGATGACGACCACCCGTTGCGCGAATACGGCTTGCTTACCCTGGTCCGGCCCACCACTGACCCGCAGGCGAAACTGCGGCAGGGTGTAGCGTTCGGCCAAGGTGGCGCGGCTCAGATTCAAGCTCGACAGGGTGACGGTGGCGTCACTACCCAACGGAGCGGTCGTTCGCGAAGCCAAATTGCGCGCAGACAGCGTATGCGAAGCAGGGCTGCGCTGAGTCAATCGCGGTCCGGCCATGGCTACGGTCCCTCCGGGCAATCGACACCAAGGCAAATGCCGCCGGCAAGTGTCCGCGCTTCGCCGTCCAAAACGTCGCGAACGTTGGTGTGCTTCTTGAGACCGCTGACAAGATCCTCAACGATGACACGGTGATCGCCTGCAGTCACCCGAACTTCGTAGCGGTCAGTATTGGCTACTGGGTGCTTGAGTTCGCCATCGACGACGACCCGGCACCCAGCCGGCCGGACGCGAAAAAGCAGGGTCGCAGTGCGGCCGCTCTTTTCTTTCGCCTTGGGCCGCAGACCGGCCGTTTTGGCGGCGAGTTCTTGATCAGTTTGCGGCCGGACAGAATCAGTTTGCGGCCGGACAGAATCAGTTTCCAGCCGGGCAGAGGGCTCGGCTTGGGCCAAGGTTGCCGCTATGGGCACCGCAGCGACTGCCAGCCCAGGGGTTGGCGCGGCGGCCAGACCCACTACGGCTTCGACTGGCGCCTCGGCGACCACCGCCAGTTGGGCTTTGGCCTCAGTTTGAGGTTTAGTTCCGACACTTCCGTCAGGCTGAGTTGTCACGGTTTGGCCAGCCCAAAAACCCCCGCCAATGGCCACAGCCACGACGGCAATACCCAAGGTAATCCAGCGTTTGTGCCACTTTTTGCGCCCTGCGCCAGTGTCGTCTTTGGCGCTGGCAGCGGCAATCGATAGGACATCCAAACCGGGCAAACTGAGCGTCCCGGTGCGGTCAGCCGATGGTGCGGAGTCAGCAAGGCCGAGGATGCCGGCCAACGTCGCGTCAAAACTGCCGACTCGCTTGACCAACCGGTCAAAAGCCGGCGCCAGTTCATCGGCGAGCAACCGCTCCGGCGAAGCGTGGCCCAGTCGGACCAACGACTGGTAAGCCCGGGCCGCGACTGCCGCAGCATCTGGCGGCCGGTCAGCAGCGTGCAGTGCCAAAAGATCGGCAATTATTCTAGTAAGTTCTGTGTCAACGACCCTGCCGACGGTCATCGCCGCGACCCGGGCAGGCAGGCGCTCATGGGCGCGGGCCAGTTGCTCGGGCTCGGCCACGTCCATGGCCCGCTCGCCGGTGACCAATTCGTAGGCGACCAGCCCGAGCGCAAACAGGTCGGCACGGCCATCGACCGGCTGATGGTTGGCGTGCTCTGGGCTTAGGTAGGGCAGCTTGCCGCGCAAGGCGGTCGCATTCATTTTGCCCAAAAGAGCCGCTTTGGCGACGCCAAAATCGACCAGCTTGACATGGCCATCGCGGCGAATCATCACATTGGACGGCGAAACGTCGTGGTGAACGACCCCCAGCGGCAAGTTGTTCGGCCCAAGCCGAGTCTGAGCGTGCTCCAGCGCCCGCGCGACGCAAGCGACAACGTACAGCACCGCGGGCGACGACAGGCTGCGCTGGCCATCGACTTGCGGCATGGCCCGCAACAGGCCACGCAGGTCAAAACCGTCGACGTACTCCATCGCCAGCCAAAACGTCTCCGCCTGCTGACCCAGGTCAAAAATCTGTGCAATATTAGGATGATCAAGCGCTTCGAGCAGTCGACCTTCGGCGACCAGTTGCTCCGCCAGCTGGGCGTCGTTAGCCAAGTCGGCGCGCAACGTCTTGACTACGACCCGTTTGGCAAAGCCAGCCGCGCCCATTGCTTCAGCGAGATAGACCTCGCCCATGCCGCCACTGGCCAAGTGCCGGACCAACCGGTAGCGGCCCAGCGAGGTCGGCCCGGTGTGCAAACTGGCCAGCGAACGGACCACGGTTACCCAGTTGCCAAGCTGGCGGTGCGCTTTTGCAACCAGTCGCCGAGATCGGCGAGGACCTGGTGGCGAGCAACAGCTTTTTCATTGTAGATTTCGTGGTATAGACCCGGATACTCTGCCAGTTGCGCAGCATCGCCGCCGATCTTGGCAAAAAAGCCGCGGGTCACTTCGGCATCGATAATGCGGTCGCCGTCGCTCAATTGGACCAGCAAGGGCAGGCCACGCAGCAATTCGGGGCTCGCCATCAATTCCGTTTGAGCGGCGACAAACTCCGTATACCAGCGCGCGGTTGCATTCTTGTTGTTCAGTGGATCGCCATCGTACTCGCGTACTTCATCTTGGTCCTGACTGACGTCCGTCGGCGGAATGCCACTCGGGATGGCCAAACCTGGCACGATGCTCGAAGCGATCTTGGCCAAAACTTCTTTCCACGCAGGGACTTTAACACGATTTGCCAGGGCGGGATTGGACACCACCCAACCAGCGACAGTGACCTTGGCGCTGCGGGCTGCCAAAAGCGCTACCAGGCCGCCCATCGAGTGGCCGACCACAAACAACGGTTGTGGCAACTTGGTCGCGGCCAGCGCCAGCACTTGCTGCAGATCGTCAACGTACTCGCTAAATTTGTTGACAAAAACCCGCCGTCCACCGCTTTGGCCATGGCCACGCATGTCAAAGGTCATCACCGCGGCGCCCAATGGCACCAGGGCGTCGAGCACGTTGCCGTACCGATTGCCATGCTCAGCGAAGCCATGGACCACGACCACGCCAAACGTAGGCTGCGGCGGCCTATGCAACCTGTATTGCAAATGCAAACTGTCGGAAGTGGCGAAGTGACCGGACTCGCTGGCCGGAAAAAGCGTGGCGATTGCCATAGAACCCCTTACAGCAGCAAACTAATTTCCGCTAGCAGTCGCTGCAACTGGTAACTGCGGCGCTTTTTCAGCGCTCCATGTCCCTTTGAACTTGTCGACCGGCCCCCGTTGGGCTTGCCACGAACCTGAAAAACTGTCGCCGGTGCGTGTGCCTTCCAAGCGGATCCAATCGCCGCTGCCTTCGCCAAATAGCGTCAGCCTTGTTCCGGAGATCTGACCCTGCACGGCAATCGCCTGAGCTTCACTGGCGCCATCAGCCTGTTTGATCGTGGCACCCAGCCATTGCACGCTGCCGGCGAGCGCGCCTGCATTGCCGCGCACATTGAGCGAGGCGTTGCGATCGCCGGTCAGTTGTCCAGTCCATTCGCCGGTGACGCGCAGGTGTTCTGCGGCGACCCGCGGATCCGGGCAGCGCTTGGCCTTGACCTCGTGCAACTTGATCTGAATCTTGGGCAAGCGCCCAAAAACCATGCCCAACCGCGCCATTTCGCCGGCCGACATCCGGTTCCGGTTGAAAACATCGGCAGCCGCGTTGGCGTGACCTGTGGGGTCGGTCTTGCCATCGGCGTCGGTAAATTGACGTTGCAAACAAGCCACTTCTACAAAAGTCGCAATATAACGATCGATAAGTTCGACGGGCACGAGCCCCAGTTCACGGGCATACACACAGTCCTTCAGAATCGCGGCCATTGTCACTTGGGTCGCGGTGTGGGCATCGGCAATCAGCACCGCATGGTGATACTTGTTGCGGGCCTCGAGCTGTTCGGCGGTGTCGGGCTTGACCGCTGGTGGCTTGACTCTGGCCCCAGGTTTGGGCGCGGCGTCAAAAACGTGTTCTAAATTAGCGACAAACGGCTTGCCCATCAGATTGTCCACCGCCAACGACTCGGCCATCATTGGATCTTCGTGGTACAGCAATGCGCAGCGTTCAAGGGTGTGCGCTTGCACAAATGCCCCATAGGTGATGCCCAAATCGGGCAGTGGTGCTGCTGCTGCCGATGCAGGGGCGGCAAGAGCAACTGCGGGACCGATCTGTGGATCTTGGGCCGTAGCTTTGGGCGCGTCGGCCGTCTTGGCTGGGGCTCCCGCGGGTTCTTGCTTGCGACAGCCGACGAACGCCGCCAAGATCAAAAGTGCCGCGACGACGCGACGCTGCGGCGATGGGAAAACTGTGGACGTGGGGATAACCATTGGACAACCCTTGAAATTCAAGCGGATAGCGCGCAAGCACTGACGTATGGAAAGCTTGTCGGACAATTCCAACACGCTCCGAGTGCCGTTTGGGTTAACGGCGACAATTGGCTACCAGATCGATGGACCATAATAGATTCATGATGTACAACTGGAAAGTGATGTACAACTGGAAAGTGATGTACAACTGGAAAGTGATGTACAACTGGAAAGTGATGCCTTACACGCACAATCTCCGACAAGGTCCAACGCTAAGAGCGGCGCCCAAGCAGGGGCGCCAGTGTAGCACGACTTGCGCCAACTGCGCACCGCTATTGCGTTGGAGAAGCCGTGGTTGGATGCCCTGTTTGGTTGTTAGCCTAATGCTGGCATGCGCTGATTCTGGACCGCTACTGCCGCCGCTCGGCGATTGGCAAGTGCAGGTAGGCAAAACTTGGCACAAGGTCGTGCGGGTGAACGGCGGTGCCGCGGGCCGGTGGCGGTGGACAGTCGTCCGCGGGCCAGTCGGGCTCCAGCTCGCCGCCACTGCCAATTCTGCTGATTTATGGTGGACCGCAGACGCCTTTTCGCTGGCGCCGACTAAGCCTACTCAGGCGCGGGCCGCAGGAGTGCGCCAAGTGGTTGAGATTGAAGCTGTGGACAGCCAAGGCGATCGCGCGACCACGCTTGGGTCACTGCAAGCGGTGCCCACGCTGTAGTGAATTAGTGTAAGTCGGGACCAGACGGGATCCTCCAAGGATAACCTATTCGTGGCCGCTGGCCGCTGCTACACTGCTACACTCGTCAAGAGCGCGCGGCTGAGGCAATGGCGACTGCTCTACTTCCAAAGGTGCGCTGGCGCCAAGTGCTTGTAAATGAAAGTCATAGTTCCTTAGTTGACTTTCCCGTGTTGTTTCGCAATCAGCAGCCGGGCCTTGATTGGCCGGTTTGCCCTCGTGGCCCGTCCACATTTGTCGAACTGGTACTCGACAGACTCAAAGCCCATGCCAATGAATCCGAAATTATACGAATCTGGGCCTTTTGACGTCGAAGATGTCGAAAGCGAGATCTTCGAAAGTACCTTAATCGATGTCTCCGACGCGTTTTCCGTAACCGAAGATTTGGTGCAAAAAGGCGTTTCTGGTTGGGAGAATTCAGCGATTCGCGAGCTGATCGCGCCGCGCACTGGCACTCGCCCATCGCTTGAGGTCATCCAAGCGCAAGAAGCACTGCGCCGTCGCCTCGGGCACAAGTTTCGCCGTCCTGAATTGCTCGAACTCGCGTTGTCCCATCCAAGTTGGCGCAACGAGCATCCGTCAGTGCCGGTCGACAACCAACGTATGGAATTTTTAGGCGATCTGGTCGTCGGTTTGGTGATGGGCGAGGCCCTGTTGCATTTGGTGCCCAATGGCGCGGAAGGTGATCTGAGCTTATTGCGGCAAGAGCTGGTTCGCGAGCGGGCCTTGGCCGCAGTCGGCGAGGAGATCGGGATTGGTGCCGCGTTGCGTTTGGGCAAAGGCGAAGAAATGCGCGGCGGTCGCCATTCGGCCTCGGTCTTGGCTGATGCCGTGGAGGCGGTGATCGGCGCCGTGTTTCTCGACGGCGGCTACTCAGCTGGGGCGATGGTCACGATGCGGATGTTGGGTTCGCGAATCGACGAACTGGTGGCGCTCTATCGCACCGGTAATTTCGAGTCCCGTGCCGATGCCTATGCGTCGACGGACAACTACAAGACTGCACTGCAAGTCCTGTTGTCGCGCGCTCAATGTGGTCCGGCGACCTACACGGTAGTGGCGCAGTTTGGCCCGTCGCACGCACCGCTGTTTCGGGTGCAGGTTTCGGCGACGGTCAATGGTCAATCGCGGTCGACTCAAGGCGAGGGTTCGAGCAAGAAAACTGCCGAGATCGAAGCGGCCAGGCAGCTTTTTCAAAAGCTACATGGAAGCGGGTTGATCACGCCGCGGTAGCTCGGAATTCACAAAGTAAATTATGATGTTCTGCGATCGTGGGTGCCGGCGCTCCCTAGAGCATTGCGATTCATACGGCATGGCGGTAACCAGCACGCAACATTGGTCGTCGTCGCGGGCTCGCAGTGGCTCAAGCCGAGGACAACCGCGGCCAGAAAGCCCAAATTCACCACCGAAATTCCCCGCGACCCCCGATTTGGGATGCCAGTGCCCTGTCGCTCGCTGTCGCTCGACAAGGAGCAAGGGGCTTGACGACTGAGGCGTACTTGTGTACGCCAATGAGACAGTCCTGCGAACTGTCTAGGAGCCTGTCGGAAATCAATCGGTTGTGAAATGTCTATCAGGTTATACACAATGAATCTATTACGATCCGACAGGCTCCTTGCCAGTCAACTATTCTCAACTGTCCGAGAACTGCCCGGAGTGAATCCGCGCAGTTTCGGACAGTT
>SHZD01000178.1 GCA_009692465.1 Myxococcales bacterium | reverse complement strand
TATTGCGATCCGACAGTCTCCTAGCTTCACAGATATTCTCAACTGTCCAAGAACTGCCCGGAGTGAATCCGTGCAGTTTCGGACAGTTGCCGCCGTCTAGGCAGACGGCGCTAGGAGCGAGTCGGAATACTCCGACACGCTCCTAGGTGGGTCGCGAGCTCGCGACTTTGCAAGTCGGGTCGCCGCTCCGGCAAAAATCAAATCGATCGACTTAAATTGTCACAGTTCCTAAATGCGGGGGAACCAAGCCCAAAAAACGAACCAGTTCTTGCGGCGATACCGCCCAGTGCCATCGCGACAAAGATCCTCCGGCACCTCGGCTTGCCGACGCAAGTGGTCACCAAGTCCGCGCCATGAGACATCTGGCGGGTGCGCGGTCCGCCTGGCGCATGGGTGGCGGACGAGGTCGCTATCTTGGTTGCAAGGTCATCGGCGTAGGCCATCGCTACTCAGCCGACTGGCACACAGGCCAGCACAACCGCAGTTTGGGCGGGTCGTCGGTCGGCATCGTCAACCGCGGTGCGTCTGGTCGCAGGCGCGATAGCCCAAACCCCGCCCCAACCTCGCGCTCTGCTGCCGGGGCGCTGTCTCGGGGCGCCTGCGTCGTCTTCCACGGGCCGTGACCGCAACGCTACCGCGCAGCCGCCGGCCGCTGCAAGCCCAACCGCCTCGAACACACTACCCACACGCCCACGTCGAACCGCGCCCCGCCCCGCTCGCACGCCCAGCTCACACGCGATGAACCGCGGCCTGCGTCACTCGCATACCCATCCGTTACGCGTGAGTCCGGCACCAACCTCGCTCGCATGCCGCGCCCCAAGGTGTCAGACCTGGGTGCTCCTCGCTTGCACAGCCCGCTTGCGCGCCGCTAAGCCACCTTGGGCTTTGCCGCAGCCGCCTTGGGCGGCGCAAAGAACGAATCGACCCACTGCTGCGGGCGCCCACTGGCCACCGCGAACTTCTGCAGCTCGGCCTCCACGGTGCGCAGTCCGGCGTTGGCGCTGGCGATCCAGACTTCGCGCGCCGCGCGGTTGGTGTCGGCGGCGGCTTCGGCTTTCTTGCGGTCGTCCAGCGCCACGCTGCCGTTGGCGCTGGCGGCCTGCAGCGGTGCAAGGTGGGCCGTGGCCAGCGGCGCGGGGGTCAGCGGCTCTTGCAAAACAAGCACCAGTTCTTTGGCGGCATCGACCAAGCGCCCCAGGTGCTTGCGCAACATGACCGTCAGCGTGTTGGCAAACAAGCGCCCGAAAAGCAGGGCCTTGCGGTCCTGCTGGACCGCCGCGAGCGTGGCGTGGTGGGCATTGGTCACCGCGACGCCCGCTTCGGCATCGCGCAGGCGCACGACGGCGTGGGCTTGGGTCATGCCATCGGCCGCGGCCAGGAACTGGCCGTCCACCGCGGCTCAGGCGGCCAGCAGGGCGTTGATGGCGGGCAGGTGTTCGGCCAAGTTCGCCTCGGACTTGGCTGCGGCGACGAGCGCGGCGCGCGGCCACACGACGGCTTGGCGGGCTTCGTGCCAGGGGGTTTTGGGTTGCAGGGTGCGGCGGGCCATCGGGTGCTCCTATGCGCGGGTGGATGTGTGCGCGCGGGCGACGGTGAGGGCGGTTGGGGTTGGGCTCAAGGGGCGGGTGAATTCCTGGTCGAAATGCAGCCTGTCGGATCGGCTTGCCGCTTGCGATCGTGACTCGACGGCATCGGCGCTCGGCGACCGGGTGGCCCAAATTCACCACCGAAATTCCCAGCGACCGCCGATTTGGGATGCCAGTGCCCTGTCGCTCGCTGTCGCTCGCTGTCGCTCGACAAGGAGCAAGGAGCTTTTCGCCCAGTGGCGTACTCGCGTACGCCGCTGGGCGAAAAGCGACGCAGCGACGCCGAGATGCGCCCAAAGCGGGGGATCGCGGAACCGCTAACCCGCCGCCCGCACCTGCCGCACCCGATCTGCCCAGTGGCCCTTGAGATGCGGCTGCCACTGCGGATTGCTGCGCGCCAGTAGCTCGACCACGCTGTCCCGCTGGGTTTGGTCCATCAATTCCCACGCTTCGGCGGTCATCTTGCCCTTTTCGCCGCCCTGCACCCGCACCGCCGGCCGCCGCACACTCAGATCCTTGAGCACCGCCAGCAGATTGTCGCGCGCGCGCTGCACCACTTGCTGAAAAACCTGCGCATGAATCGACTCCTGGGGCGCATGGACGGTGACCCGAGTATGCAGATTGGTCGAACGCGGGTTGAGATGGCCATAGCGCGTCATCGTCACCGTCGCGCCGTACGTCTTGGCCACCTCAGCCAAATCGCGAATCCGCATTTCGTAGGCGTAGTAGGGCTGCAAAATCCAGCGAAAATTCTCGCGAAGTTCATCCACCGACATGCCCAGCGCCGCTTGCGGATCCAAAAAGCAGTTGATGTCGGTACTTTCCGAAAACGGCTTGCCCTGACCCGGCTGGCGGTGCTTAGCGTGTTGGCGCGAAATATCAGCAAACGCTTCGCGCAACAAGCGCATTTCTTCCAGCCCGCGCTCGTCGTCGATGACCGTGGTCATGCCCTCGGTGTGCAAAAAAGCCTCGCTGTGTTCGGCGTACTCCAGCAGTTTGGCCAGCGGACTGGTCGGGTCGTCCAAAAAGGCATCCAGCTCGGAAAACCGCGAATTGCCGGTCAGGTAGATGCCAAAATCGCTGCGACTGCGCAGTTTGCCGCTGCGCTCGCGCTCGTGCATCAGGGCCAAAATCTTGAGGGCCACCGCCCGATTTGTGCCGGTCGGCAGTTTGGTGGTGGCGACCAGTTCGAGCGTCTCGCGCGCCACCACTTCGGCGCCGTCGAGCAGGCCGTTGCTCCAGCCCGACACCATTTGGCCGTCGTCCAGCCGCAGATCGGTCGCCTGCCGCAACAGCGCCAGCACCGCCGCCACTTGGTCGATCCAGTTGCCACTTGAACTGCGCGTCAGCGGAATAAAGAACCCAAATCGATGCTTGGGCCGCCGGTAGACCCGCAGTTCCAACTGCACGACCGCGCCGGTCATACCCCACAAGCCTTCGTGGGCCGCAATGTCGGGCTGAGTCGACAAGCGCAGCAATTGCCGGCCATCGCTCAGCGTCACCGCCTTGGCCACATCCGAAATGCGAAACCGCGACGGTCCTTGCGCCCCGGTAGCGTACACCGCGCCGGCTTGGGCGATGTCGACCGTGGTCAGGTCGATGGGCACGCACCAATCGGCGTGCTCGTCGGCGCCCAGCAGTTCGCGCAGCGCCCGATTGACTTGGGCAAAGGTAATTCCGGCGCCCAGGGTAATAGTATGGCGATCGGCGCCTTCACGGTGCAGGTGGATGCGCAGTTGGTCCGAGCGCAAGGGCAGCGCCGAGTCGCCGGCCAGCGTCGCCAGACCCACAGTCTGCTGCGACTGGGTCGCCAGCACCGCGCCAGTGGAGTCGACCGCTAGGGTTCGCGGCTGAATGACCACCACCGTCTTGCCGTGGCGCGGCGTCGGCGGTCGCCGGTAGTCGAGGTCAAAGTTGCTGGTCGCGCTTGTCTGGGCCCCGACCATCAACACGGCGTCGCCGTTGGCAATCGCCTGAGTCGCGACGGCGTCAATGTCGTCGGTGCGCCACGCCTGCTGGGCGCTGATGACCTTGCCGGCGTTGTCGCGCAGGACCTCTTCGATGGCGGTCGTGCGCGGTGGCGGCAGTTGCGCTGGACCCTGATGCGGCCGGGGCGATTGGGGCATGGCGAGCGGCTCGGCGGTGGGCATTGCCAACGCGGGCGGCGGTTGTAGCGGGGGATCATGCCGCGGTCAAGGCTGCAGCTTTCCGCGACCCCCGCTTTGGGCGCATCTCGGCGTCGCTGCGGCGCTTTTCTGTCAGGGGCGTACGAGAGTACGCCCCTGACAGAAAAGCTCCTTGCTCCTTGATCTGCATCCCAAATCGGGGGCCGCGGAGAATTTCGGTGGTGAATTTGGGTTTCGGCGATTCCCTGTTTTGGGCGCATCGCGGTCGTCGCGGTCCTGCTCGGGGTCTGCGCCCCAGCCAGCGCCGAGCACTGCGCTAATTCGACAGACTGCAGGACCAAAGGCGTCTGCCGTTCTCATGGGCTTTGGCGACGGTGCGTGAAATAGTCGGCGCTTATCGTCGCTAGGCTTGGCTCGTGCAGGGGCCCTTAGACCGCCCGCAAAACCCGAGCGTCTCAGCCACCTACCGGGAGCAACCCCGGCCAAACGGTTGGGGAAAGCGGCACTGTGTCGCAACTCTCCGCTCATCTTGTGCGCCAATTGGCCGCAGTTCTTTGGAGTAGGTCATGAAGCGTATTGCCATTAGCTTGTTCACCCTGATTGCCTCCACTGCCCAGCTATCCACGGTGTGGGCCAGCCCGGCCGCTACCGTGCGCGCGGCGCAAACGTCCGCCGGTTCCGCTGCGTTTAGCGCCGGATCTCTGGCGGGTTATGTCCAAGCTAAGGGCGGCCGCCCTGACAGCGCCATCGCCGGCGCCGTTCGCACCAAATTACTAAACGAATACACCAAGGCAATGCCCAACCACGCCACGGCAATCACGGCTGATATCGTCGGTTTGGCCGGCCTGTTGCCCAGTAAAAACCCCGCCATTTCCGGTTTAATGTCCGCTGGTCAGAACAACAGCGTGCTGCTCAACGGCTTGAACGCCGGCAAGTAAGGAACTGTCCCAGAATAAGTCATTGTGGGACTGGTTCCGTTTGCTTGCTTTGTTGGTCGCTAAGCTCGCGTCCTGAAAGGCCGACTCGCCGCTGCTGGGTTGCCTAGATCGATCGAGCTAGTTGAGGACAGTTCCTAAGCGGTCCAAGTCGGACCATTGCAGCGCCCATGGAGCGAACGCCGCGGCGACACCTTTCCCAAGGCGGTCGCCGCCGGCGCTTTTGGCCGGGATCCGATTAAGCTCAGTGCTTTTTCGTGCCCCCTTTTGCCGATCTGCAGGTGATAAATACCGGCGAAAGTGCTAGCCTTGCCCCAGTTGAACTGCCCTGAGGCCCCCTTGTTCGTGCAACTCGACCCTGCCGCTTTGGCGAATTTGCAAGACTTGTACGGCGACGACGCCGTCGGCTTCCGTGAATTGGTCGCCAGCTTTTTGGGCACCGCCCAAGTGTTGCAGCACCAGATCAATGCCGGACTCCAAAGCTCTGACATTAAGAGTATTTTTCGCGCCGCTCACACCCTGCGCTCGTCGGCAGCCCTGTTTGGCGCCGCTGAGTTGGCCGCCGCCTGTCACCAACTCGAGGTGCAGGCTCTGCAACCGCCTGATTGGGCTGTTATTGAGCGTGATGCTGGGGTTGTGCTGCGCTTGTTGGACGACGCGGTGACCGCGATTGCGCGCCTCTGCCATGAGTAGCCAGCCGATCTAGAGAACCGATCAAATCACATTTGCTCGGCGTCCCTGGGCTTGTTCGTGGGCGGCGGACTCACACTACTTCGTTGCCGGCTCGCGAATTGGCGTCGCACCGATTTTGGCCTACTTTTGCGCGCGCCGACTGGGCGATACACCCTGCGCGCGCCTACCTCGCGATGCACTTTGCGCCACCACTAGCCCGCGTTGAGCCTGTCACCCATGAAATCCCCCGCCCGCCTGCCCTGGCTGTCCGAAACGCGCATCGACGCGGTGGTCCAAATCGAGCCGTCGCTGATCATCATCGCCGCCGCCCTGTCGATGTGGCTGCTGTACACGGTTTTGCTGCGCAACGTCTCCAAAGAGCGGCACCACAGCCTGCGTCACGAGTTGGCCAATCTGACCGTGCACGCCGGCATCTTTGGCGCGATGGCCGTCGGGTTTTTCAGCTTAGAACTCGACGTGTTTGAGTATCCCGTCGTGGTCCGCCTGCGACCGTGGTTGGGACTTTTCGTGTTGCTGCAAGGGGCGGTGACGTTCGTCAAGACGCTCAAGGTCCTGACTACGCAACTGCTTTTTCTCGGCCATATGCGCGAAGGTGTGCCGGCGCTGCTGATCAACACCTTCACGGTGGTCGCGGCGCTGTTCACCGGTGGCTGGGTGCTGGCGCAGGTGTTCGACTTCAACGTGGCGCCGCTATTGGCGACTTCGGCGGTGGCGTCGGTGGTGCTGGGTTTGGCGGTGCAGGATCCGCTGGGCAATCTGTTTGCCGGTATTGCCATGCAGATCGACAAGCCCTACGAGATCGGCGACTGGGTAGAAGTGGTTGGCATTACAGGAAAATGGAGTGGAAAAGTCCACGAAGTCACTTGGCGAGCGACGGTGCTGATCGGGCTGATGGACGAGTTGGTGGTCATCCCCAATCGGGTGGTCGGCCAGAGCCAAGTCTATAATTTCAGCCAGCGCCGCCTGCCGATCTTGCGCAGCGTCACTTTTCAAGTGCCAGAGGGTCACGACTTGGAAACCGTCCGCGAGATCACCCGCAAAGCCCTGCGCGGGATCGATGAAATCGTGGCTACGCCCGCGCCCTGTGTGCTGTTTGGCGAAATTGGCCCTGGTTGGGTGGCGGCGCGCTGCAATTACTGGATCGATGACTATGCGGCGCAGTGGCGAGTGGGCGACGCGGTCATCGTCGCCGTGGTCGCGGCGCTCAAGGCCAACGATTTGCACTTGGCGGTGCAGCAGGTGCATCTCACTGACGATTCGGCCGCCCCGTAGTCCAGGTCACCCCGGCCACGCTTGCCAATCTGGTGCTGTCAGTGCCCAATACCCGCCGTCGGTTGGTGCCGCACGGTGATTCGCCATGAAAATCGTCCTATTCGCCCTCCTCGCTGTTCTGTCACTGCCCAACGTCGCCTGCGGCGGCAATCGGGCCGCGATGCAGCCGGTCGCCGAACTGCCGGTAACCAAAGTCGTTCTGTACCAAAACGGCGTCGGTTATTTTGAGCGCCGCGGCACCATTTCTGGCAAAGAACTGGAACTTCGAGTCCGACCCGACCAGATCAACGATGTGCTCAAATCGCTGACAGTGCTCGATCTTTCTGGCAGCGTGGCTTCGTCCGTCAGCCTGCCGGTCGAGCGATCTGGCGATGACGCCGCCCTGCAACTGCCGGCAGAAGTGCGCTCGGCTCGCGGTCTGCATGGGCTGCTCGCGGTGTTGCGCGGTGCTCAGGTCGAAGTGGACGGCCGCGATGGCAAACTGCTGGGGCGGGTGGTCGGGGTAGAGGCCAGCCAAACTCCCGATAATGATGGAAAAATAGTTGACACGCCGATGCTGACGCTGCTGGCCGCCGACGAGACGTTGCTGACGACTCCGGTGGCGGGCATTCGCAAGGTCGTCATTGGCGACCGCACGCTGGCTGTGGGTTTGCAGCAGTCGATGGACATCGCCCGCCGCGACGGCACCTGGAAGCCGGTCAGTGTCCACGTGCGCCTCGCCGATGATGGCAGCCACGACTTGCTGGTGTCGTACATTCATGACGTGCCGGTGTGGCGACCTGCCTACCGAGCGTGGGCCGAAAAGGACAAGGGGGTGACGCTGCAAGGATGGGCAATTGTTGATAATGTCTCTGGCGAAGCGTGGACCGACGTGGACCTGACGTTGGTAGTCGGCTCGCCGCTCTCGTTTCGCTACAATTTGCATACTCCGCATCGGGTGCCGCGGCCGGACTTGTCGAGTCGGCTGCCGCAAGTGGCTGAAGCGCCACCAGAACCAGACGTCGCTTACGAAGAAGCGCCGGCGATGGCTGCCGAGGCAGAGGTCGATTCAGCCAAGGAGGCGGGACCGCGGTCGGCGCCACCGTCCAAATCATCCGCCCGCGTCCACAGCGCTAAGAAAGCCGAAATGGCCCGCCGACCCTCCGCCGATGGTGCAGGCGAGCACGATGGCGAACGCGCCCGCGCTGCCGACGAGAGCAATCGCCGCGACGCCACCATTCGTCAAGCCCAAGCACTGGTGACCGGTCGCGAAGTCGGTGCGCTGTATACTTATCGCGCGCAACGGCCCGTCACAGTTCCCGATCGTTCGGCGGCGCTGATCAATATCGTGTCGCGCAAGGTCGATGGGCAAGATGTGTTCCTGTTTCGCGAACCCAACAGCCGCCAACAACCGTACCGCGCGTTATTGCTGAGAAACGGCAAGGAATCGGCGCTCGAAGGCGGCCCCATAACGCTGTACATCGACGGTACCTTTGCCGGTGAGGGCTACATCGGCCGGGTCGGCAAAGACGAAACCACGTTTATCCCCTACGCCCGCGAGTCCGGTTTCGCGCTTAACCAGCGCTACGACCAAAAAGTCGCGGAGATGCGCCTGACCAAGATCATCAGCGGGCGCATCTACGTGCAAGCGAAACGTGTGTTCACGCGCACCATTACCATCGAATCCAACCGCGATGAGCCCAGTTTGTGCTACGTCAAGCTGCACTTGACCGCCGGCACCCAACCAGTGGATCCGCCTAAGGATATGCTCAGGGCCGGCCCGGACCAGTTCATGGCCATTCGCGTCGGCGCCAAGGCCAAAGTGGAGGCCACGTTTGTCGAGGCGACGCCAATCTCGATGGTGGAAGCGGGATTAACCCCAACTGCGGTCGATGCCTTGCGATTTTGGCTCAAGGACGCCAAAGCTGAGGAGGTCTTGGCGGGGCCCATCAAGGAGTTGCTGGCCGTCAATGATGAAATCGCCCGCGAGAATCAGCGCATCTACGAGTTGCAGCGGCAGCGCGAGACGCTGGACCAAGAACAGCGGCGCATTCAAGGTAATCTGGATGCGCTGCCCGCCGGTCCCGTCGCCGCGGATTTGCGCAAGCGCCTAGTGGGCCAACTGGACGCCGCTTCGCGCAAGGCCGCGGAAGTCGCCAAGAATATCGTTGAAGGTCAGGTCAAGATCGCCGCCCACAACGAGCGCCTGCGGGTGCTGTTGGCTGGCATTGAACTGAAGTAGGCTGGCGCAGCGCGTACTTTGCCGTTAGGGCCCGTGAAAAATAACTCGATCGATCCGCGACTGGAACGGAGCGTGCAGGCGGCTTGCAAAGCCGCGAGTTAGCGACCCACCAAGCAGGCAATGGGCCGGGGTGCAAAATCGACTTGATTTTGCACGGGCCCTTAACTGCGCATCAATTCTACGGATTGTAAGCAACTGCCCAAATGTGCGACATCATGTTGGGGTGGCCGGCGCTGGTGCCGCCCGAGTCGCCGTGGCACGCCACGCCCAAGGTGTGGTTGCCGGCCTTGATAGTGCGGTAGACGCGAATGCGGTCCCACTGGTTCCAGCGGCCGCCGGTGTAGACGATGCCTTCTTGCCAGTACGTGCTGGTATCGTCCGGCTCGCCCGCGACCGGTGCGCCGTCGACCAAAGCACGGCAGGTGGTGTGCGAGCCATTGTTGAGCGGCAACGAGATGCCGATTTCGACCGGGCCGCCGGTGGCTACAAACGGGATGGCGTTGATGCCGGTGCCGGCGCTGTTGCCGTTCAGTGTCGTCCACGCCGCCGAGTTGGAAATCGGGTACGACTTGCGTTCGCCGCCACTGTAGACCTTGGCGGTGGTATTGCCGTCGGCGGCCGGCTTGTAGGTATACACCGCGGCGTGGGCGGAGACGCGGCTGTTGGTCAGCGTCGACGGGGCAGAGTCGGTCAGGCATTGCACGGTTAGCGTGTGTTCACCGGCGGTGACCTTGTTGTACACGCGGGTGCGGTTCCACACGTTCCACTGGCCGCCGACGTAGGTGATGCCTTCTTGCCAAGTGTAGGTCAGGTCGTCGCCTTCGTCTTTGCCCGGCGAAACACCATCGATCATCGGCTTACACGACGAGTGCGAACCGCCGCTCGACGGCACCGAAATGGAAATGCGCACCGGCCCGCCTTGGGCCATGAACTTGGTCGACAATCCATTGACATTAGTCCAAACACCTGTCTGATTGAGCACTTGATTGGGGATCGACGCCACTTGGTAGACTTTGACTTCGGCGCTGGCAACCGGGTCATACGGCACCACGTGCGCGGTGGAAACCATATTTTCGTGACCCATGCGCGGGCCGCCTTGGCCGGCCAAATCGTTCAAACATTCAAACGATACCAAGTGGTTGCCCGCGGCTACCCCGTCGTAGACGCGGGTGTTGTTCCACATGCGCCACGTCGAACCGGCCTCGTAGGTGTACGTCAGGCCGTCCTGCCACTTGTAGGTGGTGTCCGACACCGAGTAGACACCGGCGGGCAGACCGTCGATCAGCGGCCGACAACTGCGGTGCGAACCGGCGTACATCGGCGCCGAGAACGAGATCTGCAACGGCCCGCCGGTGGCAATAAACGGCAGCACGATGCCGGGGAAGGTGCGCCATGAGTCGGTCACGTCATCGAAGCCGAAAAATTTGCCGGATTTGTGCTGAATGCGCGAGCCTAATGAGCCCTTGCTCGCGGCCATGCCGATGATTTGGCCATCGACAATCAGGTCGCCCTTGATCTGGATCTTCTTGTTGGACATGGTCTTGACGCTCATCGACCATGAAAACTTGCCGTCCACTGAGCTGGCCAGTTGATTCTTAAGCGGATCCTTAACGATGATCGACCAGGTGCCCTTAGCGTTTTTGCCCACCCAATCGGCGTCGATGCTGCCTGAGGCCACCGGCGTATCCTTATTGAACGCGGTCTTGAACGTCTGCCCGCTCTTGGAGCCGTCGTACAAGATGTACGGATTGGCTTGGCCAGGGGCAAACAATTCGATTTTGATCTTGGACACATCCGAGTTGAGCAAGTCGACGTCGATCCACACCGCTTGAGCGATACCGATGTCGGGGAAGCTGATGGCATCGGAAATGCCTGCGCCATTGCCGTCGGGGATGGCGATGTCGAGGCCGCCGGAAAATTTGTCGGTGAACTGATTGAAAATCAAGCCGTTGGAGATCTCGTCGATCAAGTCGCCGGCCAGTTCAATCGCCGCGCAATTCAAGGCGCCATCGGCTTTGAAGCCCTTCAAGTACAGGCCGGTGCCACAGCTGGAGCCGATCTTGGCCATCACCGGTTTGTTGTTCAAGTCGCCGTAACTGCCGGTGTTGGCGACGTCGGCCAACTTGGGCTTGTCTTTGAGATCATTGAAGCTGCCGCTAGCTGCTACTGTGGACAGCGAAGCGGCTTTGACATAGTCGCCCAGCTCGGTGACTTTGGCGTAGGCGCCCAAATCGGTCGACTTGGCATAGCCCGACAGATCTGCGGCCTTGGCATACGCCGATAAATCAGCTGATTTGGCATAGGGTTGCAGGACTGCGGCCTCGAGCGCACCGGCCTTGAGGCAACCGCTGCAGTCCAACGCTTCGGCCACAGCCGCCCGCAGCGCAAACGGGGTGGCACCCAGCGGCTGGCGTGGCAGCTCCGGATCGCTGCCGACGGCCAAGCCTAGCCAGCCCGCGGTCAAGCTCAGAGTCGCCGCAGAAAGGGGAGTCTTACTGCCCAGTTGCCACGAAAACTGCCCTGATTTGGCGTTGAGGTTGCCCGCTTCGGTCCACACCGGCGTGCCGCCCGTTTGTTGCGAATAGATGCCAAAAACGACAGCGTAACTGCCGTCGGCCGCTGGACCACCACCCGCGGACAGCATTACGCCTTCGACTTGGGCGAATTGGGGCACGGCGGCCACCACTGGGGCCGCCGTTACGGCTAAAGCTGCGGCGGCGAACAAGGCTGCAGCACCATGAAAGGAAAGTAAATTATGTCGCACGAGACCTCAGTATTGCCCGGGCTGGTTGGTGCGCGAGCAGGGCGGCTGGCGCTAGTTGGCAACCGCCGCAATTTGCCCGCTGCCGATGGCGGCGTCAAGGCGCAGATCCAACCGCGATTCCCCGTTTTGGGCGCAACTCTGCGTCGGCGCTCCAGTCCCCAGCTCCATACTTAACTGGTGCTCAACGGCCGCGAAGGCCGTTTGCGTGGCGCGGGAAATCAGTTCGCAGGACTGATTTCTTGACCCGCGCCCATTGGGCTTCGCTTCTCCTTGTCGAGCGACAGCGAGCGACAAAGCACTGGCATCCGAAATCGGGCTTCGCGGTGATTTCGGTGGTAAATTTCGGCCAAATCTAAGTTGCCGGCCGCCGCCTTGACGCAATTCCGCGACCCCGCTAAGGTTTGCTGCGCAGATCAGCAGCGGCGCGGTCGGCATAAAGGTCGCCACTTGGCAACACATCCTCCTGTCGCACCACCACCCGATCCGGCCCCGGTTGACATTGAATCGGCCCCGGTTGACATTGAATCGGCCCCGGTTGA
>SHZD01000177.1 GCA_009692465.1 Myxococcales bacterium | reverse complement strand
GGGCACTGTCGCGCTGTCCCTCGTTCTGCGATTCTGGTGGTGGACAGCCAACACTGGTCGCATTCGTGGTTTTGGCATCGCAGCGCTGGGCAACTCGACGCCGGAGACGTTAGTGCCAGCGAATAGTCTCTAAATGCCGTCGCCTTGGCCCCACGGCTAGTTTTCGGCGACCACCGCGATGCACTTGAGCTCGATAGCGATGGGCGTCGGCAAGCAGTTGACTTCCAAGGTCGTTCGACACGGCGGCTGTTCGGCAAAGTACTCGGCCCACAAGCGGTTGTAGGTCGAAAAATCCCGTTGCATGTGCGTCAGGTAGACCGTGACGTCCACCAAGTCTTCCCAACGAGCACCAGCGTCCTCTAAAACTGCGCGAACATTGGCGAATACGCTGCGGCACTGGACTTCAATATCGTGGTCAAGCAACGCGCCATCGGGGCCAAGCGTAACGCCTGGGATGTCCTTGCAGCCGCGAACCCGCGGGCCAATGCCGCTCAAAAACAACAGGTTGCCAACCCGACGGGCATGTGGGTAGTGCCCGACCGGCTCCGGAGCGCGCTCGCTGTGGGTGGTGTCTGTGCTCATACTGCTGCCTTGGTCCTATTGGTGAACCGGAACTACCCTCAGTCAAAGGCCACACAGATATTCTTGGGTTCCGTAAAAAACCGCATCGCTTCCCAGCCACCCTCGCGGCCGAGGCCTGAGGCTTTGCTACCACCAAATGGGGTGCGCAAGTCGCGGACCATCCAGCAGTTGATCCACACGATGCCGGCTTGCACTTGCGCGGCCACGCGGTGGGCGCGGCGTAAATTCTGGGTCCAAAGACTGCAAGCGAGGCCGTAGCGTGAAGCGTTGATCAAGGTCAGCGCCTGCTCGTCGTCGTCGAAGGCCTGGACCGTGACCACTGGGCCAAAAATCTCTTCTCGGTTGGTGCCACAATCTGGGCCCAAGCCGATAATGACAGTTGGCTGCACAAAAAAGCCGTTGCTGCAGCGTCCCGGGACTTCAGCGGGCCCACCGCCACACACCACTTCGCCGCCTTCGGCTCGGGCTGTTGCGATACAGGCCAACACCTTATCGCGGTGGACAGCAGACACCAGTGCGCCCTGATCTGTCGTCGCTTCGAGCGGATCTCCGACGCGAAGCCGACGCACGCCAGCAACAAGGCCTGCTACAAACGAGTCAAAAAGCGACCGATGGACCAGTATGCGCGAACCACACAGGCAAATCTGGCCTTGATTGGAAAAACCTGCGCGCAGGGCCTGAACAAGTGCCTTGTCTACGTCGGCATCGGCAAACACCACGAAAGCGTTTTTGCCGCCGAGCTCCAGCGACAGTTTCTTGAACTGGCCAGCGGTCTTGTGCTGGATATCCTCTCCGACCCGCGTACTGCCAGTAAACGATACGGCAGCCACATTAGAGTGTTGGACCAAGGCGGCGCCAGCTTGCACGCCCTCGCCGTGGACCAGATTAAGCACCCCAGCCGGCAGCCCCGCGCGCTCGGTCAGTTCTGCGAGCAGACTGGCGGTGAGCGGAGTCACCTCGGAAGGCTTGGCTACCACAGTACAGCCAGTTGCCAACGCCGGCGCCACTTTCCACGTCAGCAAGTACAGAGGTAAATTCCAGGGCGATATGCACGCAGCGACGCCCACCGCTTGGCGCAAGGTGTAGTTGATTGCGTCCGCCATCGCGTGCGACTCGCTGGCAAACTGCGAGGCCGCGTTGGCAAAAAAGCGAAAGTTCGCCTCGGCGCGAGCAATATCCACCGAGCGGGCGACCGCGAGCGGTTTGCCGGTGTCGAGACACTCCCACAGCGCCAACTTTTCGGCGTGCGCAGCAATTTCATCGGCGATCCGATGCAATATTCGAGCGCGATCTTCGCCAGTTCGCGCCGACCATGACCCAAGCGCGCGCTGGGCGGCGGCCACCGCCACCTCGACGTCGGCTTGTGTAGAGGCGGCGTACGTCGTCAGTTCCACGCCGGTAGCCGGATCCACATCGGGCAAGTAGATGCCGCTCAGCGGTGCTTGCCAGCGCCCGTCGACCCAATTACTCAAGCGCTGCGGTAATTTGCCGTCCAAGAGTGGCGTCATTTGTCGACTCGCGCGGCGACCAGCGCTGATGTCTCCAGTTCAGGCTGGACTGGCACCAATAAGGCCCGAACTGGCGACGCGTCGGCGTCGACCAAGCGCAAGGGCAACGCGATCAGCGTGTAGAGTCCGTCGGCGACACCACGCAAATCGAGGCCTTCTAGGATCGCCATATCGCGACGATAAATTGCATGATGGGCGGTCAAGATTTTCGCTGGCGCCGGATCAACACTGGGGGTGTCGATCCCCACCAGAACCACGCCCAAATCGGCAAACGACTCGATCAAGGCTACAGAAAGACTACAGAACTCGTTATGCCAACAGTCTGGATCCGCAAAACTACCCGTGCGAATGAGCACGCGCGGGGCGGCGACGGCGACAGGCAGGTCTGCCACTTGCACGCGATCGCCCGCGGCAATGGTCACGGTGACCACTTGAGCGGTGCCTAAGTAGCGAGTCAGGCAACGCTGGTCGATTCCCACCCCGCGCTCATCGTAATGGCAAGGCGCATCCGCATGGGCGCCAACATGCGGCGTGGTGTGCAGAGTCGTGAGCGCCAAGTTGGCTCCTGTGGCAAACGACAGCAGCGCCTCGCTGTGGTAGGCGGTATCTCCTGGAAACACCGCCGAAGTCGGCGAAACCGGAGGTGAAATATCAAACCAACCGGGCGGAAGTGCCGTACTCGCCATTAGCTATCAGCCCTGTCGCGCATATTGGCCGCGCGCATAGGTGCGCCAATCTTGGCCGGATCGCCGCAGGTCGATGTGAAAATCGTAGTAGTTGCCATCCAAAAAGTCATAAACGTAGCGATGTTCGGCGACGTCGGTCTTGCTGTTGAACACCAACTGAGTGTCAGCCCAGACTCCGGTCAAAGGGACCAGTGTTGGCGCCGGCTGCACCGAGTCAAACCAGTACATCCGGTAAATTTTGTGCAATACATCCCAAGTGTAGACACCGTGACCTCGAAAAGTGATGGCGCCATCGCGCTCTTCAGCATAGTCGCTGACCAACGACAAACCGCCCAGCGCCAGACGCGCTTGAGTGCGGCCCAACGCCACGCCACCTTTGGGATCCCAGGGCGATGGGTAGGAGCGCAGTTCGCCCAGCCAAGTGCCCACCATGGCGTCGTTCAGGCGCTGCTGTTCCGCCGCGATGTGCATTGTTGTGCCTAGCTTGCTGCAGAAGTCTGGTCAGATCCGGCCATTAGGGCGTGTAAACGAATAAATCGATCGATCCGCGAAAAGAGCGGAGCAGCAAGTCGGCTGTAAAGACGCAAGCTTGCGACCCACCCAGCAAGCAAACGGGCACGGTAAATGAATGACTTATTCATTTAGCGTGCCCGTATTGGGGCGCCTCTTGGCGACGGGCTGCCACTTGAGCGGCTGTGCGACGAACCACGCGCCCGGGCTCACTACTGGTCGGCTTGGTCGCTTCGGCGCGCCGGACATAAAATTCAGTAGTGCCATCGCGAAGCATCAGGAAAATCTCGCGCGCCCGCTGACCATGCATAGCTACATTGAACGCGCGGCTTGCATCTTCGCGCGACAGCCAGCCTTGGCGGACCCCGACTTCAATCAATTGCTCGCGGGACACTTGACCTGGATTTTCGCTCATCCAAGCGTCGTAGCGGTCCATGATTGTAATGCTCTTCTTCACAGGTGGAGCTGCGCTGCGCAGCACGGGCACGGGCTTGCTGGGGGTAGTCGGAGTCGCTTGAACCACTGATTTGCGATAGCTGAATTCTGCTGGCGCCGATGCCGGCGTAACTACAGCTGCTGGCGGACTTTTGACGACTACGGCTGAGAGCGCTGGCGGCACGATGGCCACCGGATTCGGCTTGTCGGGTGCCCGGGCTGCAATCGGCGCAACTGGGGTCGCCGAAGCCTGCCGGATAATCGCCGCTGGAGCCTGACGCACGACAGTCGCCGGTGCATGCGAGATCGGCGCGGGAACCGGTGCAGCAATCGGTTTTGACGCCTCTTTGGGCTTACCAATCGTCACGCCACTGGGTCGGACCTGACGCTTACCGATGGCCCTTGGGCCGCGCGTAGCCAGCGACGACGCCTCAAGTGAAGTCACGGGGAACGCGGCGCGCTTGTCCTGCGCCGTTTTCGCCAAACTAGCCACCGCCAACTCGGCTTCAGCTACAGAGCGAGGCCATACCACCCTCTTGGTCCGCAACTCGACCGCCACCGGCTTGCCGCCAGCGCGCAATGTGCGCACCAAGGCATGCACGACAACCGAAGAGCTTGGAGCGATGGAACGAGGCGGCAAAATGAGGCGCTTGGCCGCTGAGGCCGCTGTAGCAACCGAAGCAGCAAGAAACTCCGCGCTGACTAGGGCTGAGACTACCGGAATGAAGCCCGCGTTCGCTTCCGCTGTCGGCACTGGCAACTTTGGAGTTCCGCCTGCCGATGTTGGCGCCAGCACCTTTGTAGTGTCACTTGCCGATGTTGGAACCGCAATTGGCCGGTCGCCTAAGGTGGGCTCCGATTCAACCGCGAAGGATTGATCGGTCGCCACGTCACCAGCCGGTGCCGGCCCGGCAGAGCGCTCGCGCAGCAAGGCGTCGAGGGCTGCGATCGCCGCGTAGTCGACAGCAAGATGTTGCGGAACGGGTGCGCAGACAGCTAACAAAACGCGAGCGAGTAGGACAGCTTCGTCTGGAGCCAAGCTAGCCCCACCCACTGCGGTGACCGACAGAGTTTGACCTGCGGTGCCGCACACCACGATCCCGCCGACTTTGAATTCAAATGCCATACATCACCTCGCAGCCTCCTCTTCGTACCGTACGCTGGTCATGGCGGTTTCGTCAATCGAAACCTGAGCTATACAGGGTAACCGAAGTCTGAGATCAACTTTCGGCCGTCGCCGCGAGTCGGCTGCCCTGAGCCGCGACCTTGGCAACCCGCGAAACGAGCATGAGATTGCCCAAGTCCGGTTGATGCCGGACTTGGGCGATCGAGTATAGCAAGCCACAGTCCTGCGCGTTCCAAGGTCGCATCGGGTCCTTGAAGGCTGGTCCATTTGCTGGGCACAGCACGCCGGCCTGAATGCCACCTTCACCGCGATCCCCGCTTTGGGCGCATCTGTGCGGCGCTGCGGCGCTTTCCTCCTTGCGGCGTACGCAAGTACGCCTCAGTCGTCAAGCCCCTTGCTTCTTGATCTGCATCCCAAATCGGGGGTCGCGGGGAATTTCGATGGGGAATCCTGGTTCAGTTCTCAGGCCTGAACCACCGAACCCAAAGCTGCGCTATCGTGATGAATTCGTCCATCGCGAATTTCCAAAATCCGACTCGCCACCGCGGCTGCGCGGGAATCATGGGTCACCATCACCACGGTTGCTCCACGCTGCTCAGCTTGCTGGCGCAGCAACTTGAGCACCTCAGCGCCAGTTGCAGAATCAAGATTTCCTGTCGGTTCATCGGCCAAGATGATCGCCGGAGCCGTCACAAATGCCCGCGCGATCGCCACCCGCTGCATCTCGCCGCCACTCAATTGCCCCGGTCGGTGACTCAAGCGGTGTCCCAGACCCACTTGTTCAAGCAATTGCACCGCAATCTCGCGGTCAGCGGTAGTTGTGCGCGCCGCTAGCATTCTCGGCAACAGCACGTTTTCTACTGCGGTCATGGTCGGCAATAAATTGAAAAACTGAAAGACCAACCCGATCCGGGTCCGGCGAAACAGGGTCACCTCGTCGTCGCTAAGCTTGGCGATGTCGCGCCCATCGAGGACAACTTGGCCAGTAGTCGGTCGGTCGAGTGCACTCAGCAAGTTAAGCAACGTCGACTTGCCGCTGCCCGAAGGCCCCATGATCGACACGAACTCGCCACTACCAATCGCCAAATCAATCTCGCGCAACGCCGTGACGGCGTAGTCCCCACCACCGTATTGTTTGCCAACCTGGTGCAGTGCGATCAAGTCGAGGGTCCTCCCATTTTGGCCATGCCTTCCAACCTTATGAACTGGCCGCTGAAGACCAATGCCAAGCCATGACACTGCTGTTTCAACACGAGCCGCCAAGGTGGCTTTGTAGTCGCGAGCCTACGAATCAAGCAGGCAAACGCCGCATACTACGTTAAGGCGAACTGACCACACGTGGCTTCCTAGGGCGTTGGAGCCGCAAAATCACTAGCTTTTTTCTGAGTATTGCCCACGGCATAGGCGGACAGCGTGGCCACTCGAGCCACCTTGCCATCGCGAACACTGCCCACGTAAGTATCTTCGCCAGCTTTCTGCCCAGAAATACGCAGCCCAAATGTTTTACCGGCGGCGTCTGCAACTTCAAGCGATGCAAAGTCTTTTTCCAAGCCGACATCAGCCGCGGTCTTGTCCTGTACTCCCGCAGCAAACTCGATGTCGCTCAGCGTACCGAGCCAACTAGCTACTGAATCGGCTTTGGCATCAACGGTCTTGCCAGCCTCAGTCACCTTCCACGTCGGTCCGTCTTTGCGCAACTCAAAATCTGCGCCCTCTTTGGGATGCACTTTGACGGCAACCGCCGCATCCTTGGCAAATGGCATCAACCGTTTGTCCTCAAAATCCTTCAGCTGTTTGCGCAATTTGTTGGCATTCCAACTTGCCAGCTTGAACAAATCGCCCGCAGGACCATCCACCACTGCTCGACCCAACGAGTTTCCGTCTGTTTCCTTGGCCAACACAAACGAGGCGACACCTTCACCAAAGGTCAACTTGACGGTCCACTGGGGCGTGTCCAGACCTGCCGATGCCGGTGTCACGTCCGATGCAAAATCAACCTTGATTCCATCAAGATCCGTGATAAATGAGTCCACAGCCTTGGCCGACATTGCAAAACCAGGCTGATTGATTTGCCACCCGCCGGCAATCTTCGTCAATACGACCGCCCCGTCGGGACCCGATATCGACACCGCCGACGCCGTGGCAGACTTGCGCTTACCCAGCAAGGTGCGATCGCGAACTTGGTCAAACTTTTGAACGACTTGGTCGCGGGTGTAACTGGCCACTTTGTACACCTCATCGCGCCCGTCAATGCGCGCCCACACATCCTTGGACTGTGAGCCTTCGTCCGTCTTGCCAAAAATCAACACCGTCTTCTTATCGCCCATCGTCAGCGTCACTCTGGTGGCTACTTTGGGGTCGTCAAGGCCAGTATCTGCTTTCTTGTCAGCAACTTCCGCCGCATCCAGGAATTCATTGGCACTCATGCGCTCGATGCTTTTCAGCCAATCGCCAACATCACCGGCGTCGTAGCCTTTTGGCTCCACAATCGCCCAGCCGTCATTGGCGTCGCGCCCTGACTTCTTGTCGGCGATGTCCTTCTTGTTCGCATCGGTCAACGGCGGCCGCGCTGCTGCGAATTTGGTCACGCGACCGTCAGTCGGGTTGTCGACTTCGATGCGGTCCACCGTTGCTAAGTCGAGCACCAACAGGCTGCGGTCGCGGATTTCGCCCCACGCCACGTCGTAGGCGCCGCGTAGATCGCGTCCCGCAACTTGATACACGGCATCAGGCCGCGCCGGGTCTTGGACCCAGGTGGTGGCGTCGCTTTGCTCTTGGCCTTTGTCCAAATTGCCAATGCGCAACTTGACGGTCTTGCTCTCCAACGTTACTTCGACGTCGATCGCGCGCGCGGCGTCTAGGCCATACTCGGCTAGTCCTTCAGGTTTTACGACGGTAGCGAAGGTGGAGCGAATCGAGCGGGCGAAAACTTCTGCCATGGCATTGGCCCGATAGCTCTGTGCCTTGGCCTCACTGGCCCGCCCCTTGAATGTGCGCTTCGCCGACCATTTGGCCTCGGGCGCCTTGTCCTTGTCTGGCGTCACATCTTTGGGTGCATCCTGAGGCAATTGCTCCAGAATAATCTCGTCGTTCTGCTTCTTGACCACAATCTTGCGCACAGGAGGCAGCTTATTTTTCTGCGCCTCGCGGGCCTCTTGCTCGGAAACATTGCCGACGAAGCCCTCGATTGACAGCGGTGGCACCCCTTTTTCGGTAGTGCGCATGCCGCGCCCGACGTAAACGGCCAGCAATGCGGCAAAAACTCCCAATGTGATCAGTGTCGAACGCTTCATGGACTCCAACTCAGGATTTGTTCTAAGGGCGGTGCACTCAAGCCGATTCTGCCGATTCTGCCGACTCGCTGGTACTACCCAAAGATCGATTGCCTACTCGTGATCGGCTCACATCGTGTGCCCAAAATGACAATTGCGCCCGCCGCCATCGTCACTTGTAGTGGCCCCTGCCCTGCGCTCAATGGTCGCTGCCAGCCCAAGCCGCTGGCAACAGGCGATTGTCTCGCCACCACTCTTTCAAACCTTCAGGGCAGCATTGCGTTTACGGCGCAAGTACATCCGTAGCACGCCGGCCAGAGCCAACAGCAGGGGACCGGCCACCAGCGAACCCAAACGCAGATTCTTGGCTTCCTCAGGTTCCATCTGGCGCAGCGGTCGCCGCATGTCGCCCTTGCTGCGAATCTCAACCAACGCTTCATGCGAAGTCGTCCAGTCCATCACATTGGCGATGAACTGCAAGTTATCGCCAAGCAAATGTGACACCTGACCGATGCGAATCTGCCAATTCTGAAAATTGGAATTCCAGCTTTGGTAATCCTTGAGAGTATCCGCGGAAAACTGGGCCATCTTGCTAATGTCGAAGCCTTTGAGCACGGCACCGCGCGACAGGCCTTCAATCCCCAGATTGGAGGCCACCACCAACAGCTTGCCCGCGCCGGTAGCCTTGAACGTCCGCTTGGCGATTTCTTGGTCGTTTTCACTGGGCTTGTCGCGGGGCGGGTGCATAGGATCGTTGGACTGCTTCTTTTCAGGGCGCTTGGGCGGATCCTTGCCCGCAAACTGCGACTTGAACGGCCCGCGCACATACAAGGCCAAGGTGTGCGGCCCTGTTGGCGTCGCCTTGAGCGCAATTTCCTTGAGCGCCGGCGGCAGAACTGGAAGCGGAGCCGCCTTCTTGATCGACGATTCTGACGACTGAATTATCTTGATGACTTCAAATTCCTTATTGCTCTCAAGCTCTGCAAGCGGCTCAACGCTGGTCGGATACGGCATAGGCAGTTGCGACAGCGCCTTGGACAGCGGGTGCGTGTGATCAAACTTGGTGGCCACCGGCACCAGCGCATACGGAAAATCTTGCTGAGTCTGAAATTGAAGGCCGCCACGCTGAACCAGTTTCATCACCCGCACGGTCTCAACATGTTTGGAATCAATGGTGAATTCGCGCTTGAGGTCCACGCCATAGCTCTTGAGAATTTCCTGCAAATTCGAAGCCGTAGCGTTCATGGCCGTGTAGTCCACCCGCACTTCATTGCCCAAATCGTCGGGCGGCGCCATGTTCATCAGGGCCACTTCCCACTCCTGGGCGAAAAGGACCACGGGTTTGCCACTGAGCAGAAACTGGTCCAGTTGGTAGCGGGCGTAATCCGGTAGAGCCCGGCGCGGCGCGTACACAATCAAAGCGCTAATCTCAGAGGCAATCGGCTCGTCGCCGTCGACCCGCCGGATCGCATAGCCGCGCTTGGTGAACAGATTGTCGCCGATCCGCGAGTTGGTCTCGTCGATACCCTGTGCGATTTGGGTCGCAGCCTGCACGATCTGCTTCATCATCGGGTTGTTCTGGCCCATCATCATCGCCATTTGCTCCGGCACGAACGGCTCCGGCTCGGCAAATGGACAGAACTCATCGTGGCCACAGAGGAATCCAATCACTTTGCGCCCAGGGCTGTCCGTCAAGTTGGTGTGCGCTCGGTCCACTTCCTTAAAGAATTCATCCATCATCGACGTCAGCTGCGTCACCGCTAACCCGGCCTGCTTGGGCTTATCCTTGGCGCCTTCAGCAGTTCCACTGAGAAACTGGACAAGTTCCGCTACGATCGATTTGTATTGCTCAGCGCTCTGCAACAGTTGGTCGCCAAACTGACTTTTGCCCTTTAGCTTGGTCGCGCCAGCGGTTGCGCGTTCGATCTCGCCGCAAGTTTTGGCAATCTCGTCCTTGACTGCAGCCAGCGCGTCGAAGCGCTTTTGGGTGGGGTCGGTTGAACCCTTGAGTGACAGGCCGACTGCGCCTTCGTCTTTGGCTTCTTCGATTTTTCCTTTCTTTTGGACCAGTTCATTGCAAGCCTTGATGGCTTCAAAGATCGCTTTGCCTTGAGACAATGGCTCCTTTTGCACTTGGGCGGCGTCGTACTTTTCCTGCAACCGCAACAGAATCTTGGTGGTCTCAAACTCGTAAAATCCCGGTTGCAACGCCTTGGCAAACACCTCGTGCACGGTCTTGTAGTGAAAAGTGGCGCCTAACGCATAGCGGGCGAATTTCAACTCAGCGCCGGCCAACTGCGCTTCGGACGACGAAAACACTTCAAGCTTGGCAGCCTCAGCCTGCTCTTCGATGGTGCCTGTGCCTGGGCTGTTGTCTTCGGCGTAAACGAGCCTGACTTTGCCGCTCGACGCCGTGACGTATTCTTCCAACTTGTCGCGAAATGAGCGCTCAATGCCCTTGAGTGGCATCTTTCCGCCCCCGGGCATTGGAATCGTTTCTGGCAACTTCTTGGAAATATACGCGGTAATCGTTAGGCCTTCGAGCGACTGCGCGGCCTTGATGCTCGGCTCCGACAACGTGTGGACTTTCTGTTCGGTCAAGTCGAGCCGGATCGAAGTCTGGGTCATCAAGGCGTTGACCAAAACAGCCACACCTATAGTGGCTGCAACGGTTACTAAGGCGTCGCCTCGGCCACTGCGCACTGCTTTTTTCGGACTCTGGGTCTGGTCTGCCATTGCGTTCAATCTCTTCAAAGTGTGGTATCTAAATAGTATTAGGTGTTTTCAGCTGCCCGAGACTGCTAAAATGGCAGGCTCACAGCTGAAATCTTGTCACGTGCGACTATTTCCAGTGGCGCGACTGCAGCGAGTAGGTCGAACCGACAACGGCCACCGCTGCCACCGAGAGAAAGTAGATCACATTGCGCATGTCGACGACGCCTTTGGCAAAATCATCGAATTGGGTGCGAAAAGACAACAATTGCAGCGTCAATGGTGGCTTTTCAAAAGCGACTTTGAGCAGCGCATCAGTCGCCGTCCAAAAGAACACGCACAACAGCAATCCAACAATAAAGGCCACGATTTGGTTATGCGTCCACGTGGAAGTCAGCAGCCCCAGCGCCAAGAACGCGGTGCCAATCAAGAACAACCCCAAATAGCCGCCAGCTACCGCGCCGAGATCTGGGTTACCTGCGAGCGCCACTGCAAGCGGAAACACCATCGTCGCCAGCAGGGTAACAACAAGAAACCCCACTGCACCCAACAGCTTGCCCAGCACCAGTTGAACATCACTGACTGGCAGGGTGACCAGAAGCTCGAGCGTGCCGGACTTTTTTTCTTCAGCGAACAGACGCATTGTCACGGCAGGCAAAATGACCGCCAGCACCCACGGCGCATACTCAAACAGCGGCCGCAGACTGGCCTCGCGCGCGGCAAAAAAATCGTTGGATCCATCGTAACCAAAGAAGAAAAGCAGCCCGGTGACCACCAAAAACACGCTGGCGGCGATGTAAGCGATGGGTGAGTCAAAGGTGGCGGCCATTTCGCGGCGGGCCAAAGTCAGCACTGGGTTCATGGGGACAATTCTCCAAAATCTCGCTGATTTCCGCAGCGGGCACAAAACTGGACCTTACGTTGACTAGACGGTTTCTTGGGTCAGAGACTGAAAGATCCCCTCTAAGTCCATGGCTTTGCGGCGCAATTCAACCAGCCCGTGCCCGTTCTGTAGGGCCCATTGGAACAACTCGGCGCGCAAATCGCGGTTGGCCTCCACTTCGATGGCCACGTGCGGGGTTGGCGACTGAGAAACGTGAGTCACTGAGGCTTGCTTGACTCCGTCCAAGGACTTCAAGTCGGCCGTCACCTGGTCACTGGAAGTCCCGGGCTTGGGATTGACCCCAATAATTAGCCGGTGGGTAGCAGCGACTGTGCCTTCGAGTTCGTCAATTGTGCCGTCAGCTACGACCATGCCACGGTGGATAATTACTACCCGGTCGCAGATCTGCCGCACTTCGGCCAGATTGT
>SHZD01000176.1 GCA_009692465.1 Myxococcales bacterium | reverse complement strand
GTGGCTGGACACTGAAATGAGTTGGCTCAAGGCTCCTGGGGTAACCAAAGGCAATTGCGCAGAGCCGTGTAAAAGTGACGCGGTGTGCGTGCTGCTCGGCGGCAACAACAGTTGTCTGCCTGAAAAAGACGTACTCAAACTGTCGATCAACGGCGTGATGCTCGACTGGAACTCGGTGGCGATCGGCAAGTCCACCAATGGGCAGTGGCAACACATTGCGGTCGATTTGGCCAAGTGGTCGGGCCAAGGTATTGCTGTGGCTTGGGAATTCAACTCAGTCAATGGCCAAAAGAACAAGTTTGAGGGCATTTACCTCGACGACATTCGCATTGAATCGGTATGCGCCAACACCACGGACAAGGACCTGACCTGCGACAACAGCAAAAAGTGCAAAGATGACGCCAATGTCTGCACGACCGATGCCTGCACTGCGTTTGTCAATTCCAGCAATGGCGCTGGGTTATGCTTTGCCGACAAGATCGCTAGCTGTTGTGCCGCGGTAGTGGACTGCAATGATGCCAACGATTGCACCATTGATGCGTGCAGCAAGGCCACTGGTGCGGTCCAAGGTAGTTGCAAAAATGTGCCCAACGCCGCCAATCTTCAGTGCTGTAAGCCCGAGAATTTGCTAAAAGATTCGTTCGACAATGGCGACTCAACGTGGACCAAGACCGAAACCAGCAACGCGGTCAAGTGGCAAACGGACCCCAAAGGCGGGGTCGGCGAAAGCCCGGCGTTGCACTTTAGCGACGCCGCCTACGCTACCTACGATGATCAGAACATCGCGCCCAAGGGCCCTGCTGGGATTATCTGCTCCAAGCCCATCAAATTACCGTCGGGCACGCTGTACAACATCGCGTCTTTTCAAATTAAGCTGTCGACTGAGTGGGATAACGTGCCGGCGGATAAATACAAGAATCCGGTCATCCCAGACGAGCCAAAAATTGACGAATTCAAGGTGCTGGTCAAGACGGCCGGGCAGTACTGCGGCGCCGTGGCGTGCAAGCCTCCCGGCACCGGCACTCCGGCTGGTCTGTGGAGCAGCGACACCATCGCCGGCACCACCAAAGGTGCGTGGTTAGCCGTTACGGTGGCGCTGGACAAGTTTGCCGGCAAAGAGGTGCAACTGTGCTTCGCGTTCGAAACCGGTGATAGTCAGGGCAACAAGGCGCAAGGGCCGCTCATCGACGACGTCAGCGTGGACATTACCTGCACCGACAAGCCGTGTACGGCCGACGCCCAGTGCACACCCGGCTGCGGCAAGTGCCAGACGGGCCTGTGTCAAGACAAGACCTGCCTGTGCACGGCCATTCTTGGGTGCTGTGCCAACGACGCCGCCTGCGACGACGCTGACACCTGCACCGACGACAAGTGCGCCGCGGACGCTTGCACCCATACGCTGAACAATCCGACCTGCTGCTCCAACAAGACCGTCGTCGATGAACCGTTTGATAAAGGCGAAGGCAAACTGCCGGTTGGCTGGAAGTCTGCGTTTCTTAAGGGCGCGCCGCCGATTTCAGGTGGCAAGCCCTACAGCACTTTGATCGGTTGGAGTGTGTCGCCGGTCAAGACCAAGAGCGGTCAGTATTCGCTCTATTTTGGCACCAACGGGGTGACCTACAATGCGGGCAACGAAGTGCCAGCGGCGATCGTGCGCAGTGCGGATGTCGAAATCCCCAAGAACGGCACAACATTGTTGACATTTCAGTTGTATTTGTCGACGGAATGGAATCCGCCGGCCAATAACCCCAACTTCGTGTTCAAAGCGCCACCGGAGCCGATTTACACCGACCGCTTGCGCATCGGCGCTTACGATGTTGCGGTGGCCGACGTGGCCAAGGCCTCCGCTTGGTGGTGGAACAGTTACGCGATCGAAGGTTCGACCAATGGCAAATTCCAGTCTGTGGTGATTGGGGTGCCTGACGACTGGAAGGGCAAAAAGGTCAAGCTGCAGTTCGAGTTCGACGCCGGCACGGTGTCTAACAACGCGTTTGAAGGTGTCTTCATCGACAACCTGCAGTTATCGACCTTGTGTACCGCGCCAGATTGCATTGCCGACAAGCAGTGCGCACCGGTCAAGCCCGATCCATGCAAGAAGTATTTTTGCAGCAAAGACTCGAATTCTTTGACGTTTGCTTGCTTGACCGATTTCAAGGCTGGGCCGGGCTGTTGCGCTCCGACCACCGCTTTGGCGGTTCAAACGTTCGAAGGTGGGACACTGACGGGCAGCGATTGGGTGCCGAGCGGCAATAGCAACTTGGCCAAATGGCAAGTCATCGCTAAGAAATACGGCAACGGCAAATACGAGGCCTACTTTGGCAATGAAGCAGCCTTTAATTATGCCGATGGCACTAGCATGGTTCAGGGCTCCTTGACCACCCAAACGGGGGTGACGCTGAGCTTTGATGCCAAAAACGGTGCGTTCTTGCAGTTCAAACTTTTTGCGGATATAGAGGAAAAGTTTGAGGAATTCTTAATTCGAGTGACGATTCCGGGCACCACGGTCAAAGACGAAGTGGTCTGGAGCCACAAGAACCCGGCCGACTTCAGTTTTGCAAAGGAAGCCAAAGTCCTGGTCGACAAGAAGGTCGACTTGACCAAATACAAGGGCAAGGGCGCGATTCTGATCGAGTTCTTCTTTAGTTCGCAAGATGGCTCCAAGAACGATAAGTTTCAAGGCATCTTCTTGGACGACATCACGATTGCTGAGCCTTGCTTGTAGGCACTGCTTGCCTTGTGGGTCGCGAGCGTGCGCCCGGGGCGTCACGCCGCTCCAGTTTTGTTCGGCAATTCTGGCCGGTTTGGCCTTAATTGGTCAGGTCTGCAGAGAGTCGATCCAATAAGATTTGCTCTGCGTCTCCTTGCTTGCTTGGTGGGTCGCTAACTCGCGGCTCTGCAAGCCGACTCCACGCTCCGTTCCTATCACGGTTCGATCGAGTAATTCTTGCCCGAGCCCTAAGTACCCGCTCAATACCGGTGCCTAGACATGCGGGTCCGTTACTCGCCATGATACGGGTACTGGCGGGCGCTCCGCTGCGGCCAACCCTGCCCTTTTAACACAGGCCCTGCCGATGCCAGCACTGAGCGACCAATCCTTTAGTCCCAAGGCCTATGCCCACATGGCGGTGGTCGGTTTGGCCCTATTGGCGCTGCTGGGTCTGGTGGTATTTGTGTACTTTGCCTACCAGAAAAGTGTTGAGGATCCTAGGCTTTTGCGCAGCCGCTTTGACGACCCGCCCGGTCAAATGGGCATGTCGACGGTGCGGGTTTCGGCGATGGGCGACCGTGCGGTGCCGACGCTGTTGGAAGATCTGCGCAGCCACAGTGCCGAACGCCGAACTAAGGCTATGGAACTACTAGGTTCAATCGAAGACCCGCGGGTGATTCCGGCGCTGGCCCGGCTGGTCGCGAACCCCGACATCTCCGTTCAGTTGACCGCAATGGCGGCGCTGGCGCGCACGGCCAAAGCGGAGGCGGCGGTGCCGATTTGGCTGCTAGCCAGTTCCAGGAACGAGATCGTGCGCTATCGAGCTTGGGTGGCGATCGGCCTGTGTGGTGGCGTGGCCGATCAGCACAGGATGCTGGCGCTGGCCCAAGAAATTGGCGATACCGATCGCTACGTGCTGGCGTGGGCGATTGGGCACATGCAGCGTCGCTTTGACAGCCTGGCCACTGGCAACAAGGGCTACGTGAGCGCCGCTGCCGATTCGGGTGAGGACGCCGAAGTAGCCCGTGTCCAGGCCGAGGTCGACGCCACCTTGCAGCAGATTGATCAAGGAATCGACCTGCCGCAGGCGAGCAAGAAGTTGGCAGAATTGACCGATGGCGAGTTTGCACGTGGCGACTTTGGCCACCAAATTGCACTTCAAGTCCTTGCAATTGCTGGCCCACGCCAATGGCGCGGCCTGCGCGCGCCTGAGGCGGTAGTCAAGCCCGCCGGATCAGGGGTACAGTTGCAACCGGGTGGCCGCGACCGATTGCAGGCACCGTAGCCGCAACTTCGAGACGCGCACTATTTTGCGAATTGTTGTGAGCTAGGCGCGCCAACTGGGCCGGTCCGATTCAACAAGTGTGTGCAAAGTGTGGTAGAACTGCGGCAGCCGTGCTTAACGACGGCTTTTGGGGTTTGCATGGCCCGCATTCTATTAGTAGACGACGATATTCGGCTCGGGGCGCTGCTCGAGCGGCTGCTCAAGCCAGAGGGATTTCAAGTCGCGGTAGTTACCGACGGCTTGCAGGGCGCGCGGCGGGCCACCTCCGAAGTGTTTGACCTGATTGTGCTGGACGTCATGCTGCCGGGCATCGACGGCTTTGAAGTCCTGCGCCGCATTCGCCAGCACAGCAAAGTGCCGGTGGTGATGCTAACGGCCAAAGGTACCGAAAATGACCGCATTGTCGGCTTGGAATTAGGCGCCGACGACTACTTGCCTAAGCCTTTCAATCCACGCGAGCTATTGGCGCGGGTCAAGGCGGTTCTGCGCCGCGCCGATGCGACAGTCACCACCCAGCCGCAAGATTTGATCAAAGTGGGTCAACTGGTGATGAACGGGTCGCGGCGCGAAGTGATGGTCAATGGCGAACTTGTGCCGCTGACGACCACTGAATTCGATTTGCTGCGCTGCTTCATGCGCTATCCTGGTCAGACCTTGAGCCGCGATGCGCTGATGGACATGCTGCGCGGAGTCGGCTACGCGGCGTACGACCGGTCGATTGACGTTCACGTCAAGAATCTGCGGGCCAAGATTGAAGGCGACACGCGCAACCCTAAGTATATCAAAACAATTTGGGGCACAGGTTACATGTTGATCTCCGAAACTCAAGTTGGAGCCACCGCGGCAGTTGCCACCCCGCTGACCAGCGAGATCAATGCTGACCCCAAGGCGGCTCTGTAAGCCCTGACAATGGGTAACTCCATGACTGTCGGTCGCGTTTTGCGCGCTGGTCGTCTGGCAGGCACGCTCCTTTGCTAAGCGATTTGCAGTCCTGGTTCGGCTTGAAGCAACTGAGATCGTTTGGGACTCTTCCTGACTCGCTGCCAGCCGCCATCGCTGGTATCGCCGCGTTGCGCGGGGCCCTTCATGCCCAATTCATCCCGCGACCCCGATAGTTCACGGCCCAGCGGCCCGAGCCCAAGCGACACGAGTCGGTTGGCCCGCCGCACAACTGGTCCTTTGCTGAGTTCGACGTCGCTTCGGCGTGGCGAGCGGCTCATCGTTCTGGTCAGCGTATTGGGCTTGGTCGCGATCGCCTCGTCGCTGGTGTTGGTGGTGCGCACCGCGAGTTCATCGCATTGGGGCCTGATGGTGGCCCTGCATGTAGCCGCCGTGCTGCTGGTTACCGGCGTACTGGCGATGGCGTTGTCCCAGCTGCAGCGCAACACCGCGCGGCTGCGGGTCTTGCGTGAAGTGGCCCAAGAACTGGGCGTGGGCGATCTGTCCGCGCGAGCGCCGACCGATCCACTCGACGATTTTGGTCAATTAGGGCTGGGTCTCAACGTGATGGCCGACCGCATCGGCCGGTTGTTGCAGGCCCAGCGCGATCTTTTGGCCGGCGTGTCCCATGAATTGCGCTCGCCGCTGGCGCGGATTCTGGTGGCCCTAGAGCTGATTCGCATTGAGTTTGAAAAAAGTCGGGCTTGCGCACCTGGCGGGGTCGACCGCCGACGCAGTGAAGGTGCTTTGCTGGCGGAAGAAGTGGAGGAGGAAGTCCACTTGCTCGAGCGGCACATTTCGCGTTTGTTGGAAGCGCAGCGGATCGGCGTCGAAGGAGCACTGCCGCAGCGCCGCGAAGTCCATTTGGACCAGTTGATTGAGATGGTGGTGACGCGCGAACGTCATCGCTTGCAAGGGTTGAATTGGCAAATCGAACTCGCGCTGACCCTAGTCGACGCTCGGCTGATGGGCGACGAAAACGCGCTCGATCGGGTGTTCTCGACCTTGGTCGAAAACGCGGTGCAGCACGCGGGCGAAGGGATCGACGACAGCGGTCGACCCGCTGAGCGCAACTTGCGGGTGGAGACGCGGCGCGACGAAACGGGCCAAGCCATTGTTACTGTTATGGATCGCGGCCCCGGGCTTCGGCCTGAGGACTGTCAGCAGGTGTTTGAGGCGTTCTTTCGCATGGACCGCTCGCGCTCGTCGTCTACAGGCGGCACGGGCCTAGGCTTGTATTTGGTCAAACGCATCGCCGAGTCGCACGGCGGTCAAGCCAAAGCGGTCCCGCGGGTCGGCGGCGGACTGATCATTGAAGTGCGCTTGCCCCTGCTCGGGGTCACCCGCGAAGTTAAAGAGACTATTCGCATGAACATCGAAGACTTGGAAGCGGCGAACACCTAACCGAAGCGCTACCCGCGTGGCCAGACCGGGCAACTCCGAATTTGTGGCCTACTGGACTGCCCGCAGCAAGGCCGCGCGCAGCCGTTGCGGGTCGGCACCCTTGGCTATGCGCAGCGCCGCGCCGAGCAGCGCCCCGAGCAATTTGGCTTCGCCAGCGCGCAACCGCGCGACCTCGCGGGGCATCTGGGCCACCACCTGCGCGACTGCCGCCTCGACGGCAGCGTCGGTGGCGGCGTCATCTGTGGCCAGCAAGCCCAGCTCGGCGGCCAACTGTGCTGGGTCCCCACCGCGCGTCAGCCACTGCGGCAGCAGCTGTTTGGCGGCGGCCGTCGATAGTGTGCCGGCGCGAACCAACCCCAAGAACGCTGTGAATTGGCGCACATCGATGGGTGTAGCGGAGAGACTGCGCGCAGCTAGTGCGCCGGCCACTTCATTTTGCAGCCAGCGCAACGCCAACTCCGCATCCGCGCCCAAAGCGACGCTGGCCTGCAAGAAGGCCAGTTTTTCTGGGTCTTGGGCCAATCTGCCCAGCGCGGGCTTGGGCAGCGAGTGCGCCTGGGCAAACTGGGCCAATTGGCTGTCAGCGTCCACTTTTTCGGCCCAATGCACTGCGGTTTCGACGGCGCTTGTCGTCGCCACCGCTGGTTTGGGGGCGCGATTGGGGCGCGACTCCGTCTTGGTGGCCGGCTTGGCCCAGGTGTCGCGCAAACCAATGGTGCGGTTCCACACCGGCGCTCCGGGCAGCGAGCGCAGCGGATCGGCAAAAAAGAAGCCTAAGCGCATGAACTGAAAATGGTCTTGCGCATTGGCCTGGGCCAGCGCAGGTTCCGTCATCACCGTGGCGATCTGCAAGGAGTCAGAGTTGAGAAACTGCACGAAGTCGCCATCGGCATCGGGCTGCTCGACCGTAAAGAGCCGATCGTACAGATGAACCGGAGCGGCGTGGGCGCTGCGGGCGTCCACCCAGTGCAAAGTCGCGGCTGGCTGCCGACCGTCCGCTGCCGTGCCCCCTTTGGTGTGCAGGTCCGCAGTGCAGCGCAAGGCGCAAACTTGGCCGTTTTCGTCCAGTTCCACCCCATCGCAGCGCACAAAATAGGCGCCAAACAACCGCACTTCGCGACCGACGGCCAGGCGCTTCCAGTCTGAGGGCGGATTGGCCGAAAAATCATCGCGCTCTAGCAACAAGTGTTTACTAAACGGAACCTTACGACTGCCAAGGCTCGGATCGGTCGGCCACCACGGCAGCTCCAATTGTTCGACCATGTCGTCCGGCCAGTTGGTGACCACCACCGGCAACGGCTGCAGAACCGCCAGCGCCCGCTGGCAGCGCTTTTCCAGATCTTGGCGGATACAAAACTCCAGCTTGCCGATGTCGACTAGCGAATTGTTCTTGGCGACCCCGACCAGCTCGGCAAAATCGCGCAACGCCTGGGCGGTAATCCCGCGACGGCGCAAACCAGCCAGCGTCGGCATGCGCGGATCGTCCCAGCCGTCGACCAGCTTGTCTTGGACCAACTGTAGCAGCTTGCGCTTGGACATGACCGTATAGCCCAACGACAAACGCGCAAACTCGTACTGGCGCGGCCGCGGCTGCCACGGCCCAGTGTGGTCGATGACCCAGTCGTACAGCTCGCGGTTGCTCTCAAATTCCAGCGTACAAATGCTGTGGGTGATGCCCTCAATGGCGTCTTCCAGCGGATGGGCGTAGTCATACATCGGGTAGATCGGCCAACCGTCGCCGCTGCGATGGTGGTGGGCATGGCGAATGCGGTACAGCAGTGGATCGCGCATCAATACATTGGGATGGGCCATGTCGATCTTGGCGCGCAGGACGTGGGCCCCATCGGCGAACTGCCCCGCGCGCATCCGTCGCAGCAAGTCGAGATTTTCTGGGACTAGCCGATTGCGATGCGGACTATCGGTGCCATGGCGGTTGAAGTCCCCGCGATTGTTGCGGATTTCTTCGACGCTCTGGCTGTCGACGTAGGCCTTGCCGGCGGTGACTAGACCTTCGGCCAGCTCAAACATTTTTTCAAAATAATCAGAGGCATAGCGGATTTCACCGTCCCAGCGCCCGCCCAACCACGCCACGTCGCGCTCGATCGACTGCACGTAGTCGACGTCTTCGGTCACCGGATTGGTGTCGTCCATGCGCAGATTGCACACCCCTTGGTACTGCGCAGCCAAGCCAAAGTTGAGCGCAATCGACTTGCTGTGGCCAATATGCAGGTAGCCATTGGGCTCAGGCGGAAAACGGGTGCGCACCAGCGCGCCGTTGGTGCCAGCGGCCACATCGGCGTCGATAATGTCGGTGATAAAGTGGCTGCGCGGGGCGACGTTCATGCGAAAAACTCAATATAACTGCAGGCCCAATGCCAGCAAGGGCGCAGAGCATAGCGGATTTTGCGCCAGACGCGATGAGGTGAGCGGGTGCCGCGATCGGGAGCCGCGCGCTAAGGAACGTAGCGTTAGCGGCCGGTGAACACCGGCGGGCGCTTGGCCAACAGCGCCGTCACCCCTTCTAGGCAATCGGCGGTAGCGACGGTCGCGGCTTGGCCAAAGGCTTCGCGCCAGGCCGCAGTTTGCGGATCCCAGCCGAGATTGTCGTAGATCGCGCGCTTGGTCAGCCGAACCACGATTGGCGCACTGCTGGCAATGTCCCCCGCCAATTGAAGGGCGGTCGCCAACACGTCTGCGCTTGGCACCGCGCGGTTGAACAGGCCCCACTGAGCGCCGGTTTCGCCGCTGATGAGTTGCCCGGTCAGCAGCAGTTCCATCGCCCGCGGCACTCCGATCAACCGCGGCAGCAGATCGCTGATCGCCATGCCACTGGCCAGCCCGAGCTTGGCAAAATTGGCGCCGTACTTGCTATTTTGACTGGCGATACGCATGTCGCACACCATAGCCAGACCAAAACCACCGCCAACGGCGTGGCCTTGCAGGGCGCCGATCACCGGCACTTGCAGTTCGAGCAAACTCAAGAACGGCGCATACATGGCAAAACTGCGCTCGGCCGGCAACTTGTCGTCACCCGCACGCTGTAGGCCGGAGCGAAAGTCGGCGCCGGCACAAAACGACGGCCCGCGGCCGGTGACTACCACACAGCGCACGTCGGCTTGGGCTTTGACGTGCTGGACCGCAGCGGTAAAGGCGTCGAGCAGCTCGGGGGTCATGCTATTGCGGTTGTCGGCGCGATTGAGAATGATAAGCGCAATAAATCCTTGATTTTGCACAAGGACAGCCGGTTCGGTGGCCGTAGAGTTGTCGCCGTCCACAGGCGCGGCGCTGGGCAGTTCAAGGACCATAGTCAAACCTCCCCGGCGGCAAGTACCATGGGGCCGGACTGCGAGCAACGATCGGGCCGGACTGCGAGGACAACACATGCATCAACGCTTTGGATTTTGGATTTTTTGCCTGTGCACCGTGGCGAGTAGTTGCAGTGATCCGGCCGCAAAACCTGCGACCAGCGCTGCGACCACTGCCGACGCCAAGGGCGATGCTGTTCAGGCAGCCAGCGATGGCCAAACCGCCGATGCCAGCACCGATGCCGCGACGGCACAAGCCGGATCAGCCGACGCCGTGGACGCGGCCGACACTGGGGACTCAGCCGGTGCCAGTGACGGCGGTGACAGCCTTGGCGATGGCCCAACCGACGCAGTGGTGCCGATCGATGCCGCAAACGAGGGTGCAGGACCGACCGATGCAGGACCGACCGATGCAGGACCGACCGATGCAGGACCGACCGATGCAGGTGCCGCCTGCAGTCCTGGCCAGAAAACGTGTGCATCGCCGACCACGGTTCAGTATTGCAACAGCGACGGGGTCTTCGAAACGGTGGTGTGCGGGTCGGCGCAGGTGTGCCTTGATGGCAAATGCAAACTGCAATTGTGCGCTCCCAACGCGACCGTCTGCGACGCCGGCAAAGTGGCCACCTGCAACGCCACAGGGACGCAGCTAGTCGCCACCAAGGACTGCGCCGCCGCCGCTCAAGTGTGCGAAAACGCGCAATGCTTGGCCAAACTGTGCGATGGCGGCGCCAAGCAGTGCGACGGCCAAGTGGCGCAGGTGTGCTCGCCCGCTGGGACTAGCTGGCTAAAAGTATCTGATTGTAAAGAGCAAAATGCTGTGTGCAAGTCCGGCGCCTGCGTGCCGATTCCATGTGCAGATGGCGGTTTTGGCTGCCAAGGCAATGCGATCGTCAAATGCGACGGCAGCAGTTGGGCAAGTGTTCAAGATTGCTCACAGTCCACCCAAGTGTGCTTGGCCGGCAAATGCCAAAAAACGCTGTGTCTTACTGGCGTTTATGACTGCGTCGGCGGCCTATACACCACCTGTGAAGCGCCCGGCCTGTCGTGGTCGCTGCCGCTAAACTGCCCCATAGGCACCACTTGCGCTTGGGGAATCGGCTGCTTGCCCGCACCCGCAATCTGCCAGCCCGGCGACAGCGGCTGCGACGGCAGCCAACCGGTGGTGTGTGACGCCGCTGGGACGGCCACCCCGACCGGCAGCGACTGTGCCAAGGCCGACCAAGTGTGTTCCGGTGGTGGCTGCAAGGCCAAATTGTGCGCAGCCGGGACGCTGGGCTGCCTCGACAACCACGCCGTGGCCTGCAACGACGCGGGCAGCGACTGGCTGGACATCGAGGACTGTTCAGCCAAAATATGCAACAAAGGTAAGTGCTTACCAAAGGTTTGCGGCCAAGGCCAGACCGCCTGCAGCGGCGCTAGCTTGGCGTTGTGCGACGGCAGCTGGCAGGTGACGACCTGTTCCGTCGCCGGCCAAAAGTGCAGTAACGGCGGGTGCACCACGCCGCAATGCGCGTTGCAAGCTACCGTAGGCCCGGTGCTGGTGGTCGGATCGTTGCCCTTTGCGCCGCTGTCGACAGCGTGCGACTTGAATGACGACAAGAAGCCCGATGCCGCGCTGGGGGCGCTGTCCCAGCTCAATCAAGGGCAAGCCTCGGCGCAAACGGCGCTGGGCAAGGTCCGAGTGCTGCAATTGGCTGGTCTGCAAGGCGCGGCCGGCGCGGACGCGCTGATGGCACTGCTGCTGCCGGCGTTGGTGTCGGCGACCGTAGCTTGGGACCAATGCCCGGGCGCAGAGTGCAAGGTCAGCGTGGAGCCCGATGCCTTCGAGCTGCAATCGGGCGCAGCTACTTGTCCTGCCAAAACCGTGTTGAGCGGCGGCACTTTTGACCCAACAACCGGCAAACTCAGCGTTGGCGGCGGCGGCAATGTCGCCTACGTGCCCTTGCAAACGGGAGTGCTAGCGATCGAAATCCCGCTATTTGGGGCCCGTTTGGTCGGATCAGTCGGCCTAGTCGGCGGCGCGCCACAGTCGTTTAGCGGGGTGCTATGCGGCAGCGTGCCGCAGGAGGTGCTGTTTGGCGCGCTCAGTCAGATCCCCGACGCCGCGTTTGCCAACAGTAAGCTCGACAAGGGCGGTTTTGCCAAGCTGTTGACGGCCTTGGCGCCCGCCGATCTCGATTTAGATGGCGATGGGATTAAAGAGTCCATCTCGGCGGCGTTTACCGTGGTGACTGGACCAGCAAGCTGCTTGGGGATGGCCAAATGAGCAACGCGAAGGCGATTGCGGCGATTCAACCCAAGCCCCAAATCGCCGCGCTGGCCTAAGAGGGTGTTTACATTCATTGCCGAAGCGAGCCCAAACAGGCGCCCGCAAGGCGAGGCGGAGGCACTCTGACGACTGAGGCGCACTTGTAGTGCGTCGCAAGGAGCAAGAGGGCTGACAACAAAGCAGGGCGGGGTCGATGAGTCCAGCGAACTCATCGACGGGTTACGCGCAGCAGGCGTTTGAAGATAAACACCCTCT
>SHZD01000175.1 GCA_009692465.1 Myxococcales bacterium | reverse complement strand
TCATAAATCACCGTCGAACCTTAGTGACGACTCGTTTGGAGCCGACTCGTGTGGTCATCGTCGAAGGCATTCTGATCTTTGCCGAACCGGCGCTGCGCGAACGCTTTGATGTCAAAGTGTTTGTCGATACACCGCCCGACATTCGCTTGTTGCGGCGGGTGCGGCGCGACATGGAGCGGCGAGGGCGCCAGTTTGAGGACATCCGCCGCCAATACCTCAAAACCGTGCGGCCGATGCACGAGGCGTTTGTGGAGCCGTCGCGGCGCTATGCCGATGTGATTATTCCCGAAGGTGGCAACAATCGGGTGGCGGTCGAGATGGTGGTCGAGCGGTTGCGCAAGGCACTGCGGTAGCTAATCCCTTAAATACTTCAGTAATTACAAGATTTTCTGACCAATCGCACCGCGATCGCCCTACTTGACTTTGCCGTTGAGTTCATACCCCGTCACCGTCTTGGCTGTCCCGGTCTTGGCATCCAAAAACGTAATCCGCCCCGACGGATGCGCCTGCGTCACCGCCAACACCGCCGCTTTGGTCAAGAAGCGCGCGTGTTGCGGCGCCGACCCCAGAGCGTGATTCGCCGTCAAAAACGTCGCCATCGCCACTTCTTGCACCACATGACTGATATTTTTGGGATCGGGCAGCAATAGCCACGCCTTGAGCGGATCGGCGGCAAAAGCGATTTCGGTCGGCTTGACCGGCGTCAGCACCAGCTTGGTGTAGCCCGTATCGAGATCAAACAGAGTATACCCAAACGAGTCATCGACGAATTTCTCAGTGGGATCCGCGTAGTTAGGGCCCTTGTCTGGCCGGTGCACCAAGATGGCTTTGCGGGCATTGGGCATCACGAACACCGTGTCCACGGTCTTCTTAATCGACACCGGCACGACCACCCCGGTCGCCAGATCCAGTGTCGCCACTTGTTCGATGCCCGCCACCGAGGTGTACAACAGCGCCGACTTGCCGTCGTCCGTCACCCGCGCCAGCCCCGCGGTCAAGTCGCCCATCGACGTCTGTTGCACCGCAAACGCTTCGGTGGGAGCCGACGGAAGCGTGACCAAGGCCGCCAGCCCAGCATCGCGCACCACCGCCAGCGCCAACTTGCCGCCGGGGATCAGATCCAGATCGGTCGGCTCAGCGGGCAGAGGCACTTGCACGATTTTCTTGCTCGGCAGATGAACCACAGTCAGCGCCGCTAGGCCCTTTTCGCGCACCACCGCCCACATGCCGTCGTCGGTGACGTGGACTTCGCGCTCGACTTTGACCAGCGGCTTAGTGGTGACAGCGACTGGAGCAGCGATATCGCCCTGCTTGGCGGTGGCGAGGTTGATGCTGTTCACCCCGTCGTCGGTGACGACCAAAGCAGTGGTGCCATCGCCGGTAAAATGGACGGCACTTGGGCGAAATCCTATTGATATTCCTAGCGATTCCTCCTTATCGACCGCAAGGCGTAGCAGCGAAATCGACTGAAAACTGCCGACGGGATCGCCGGTCTTGGCGCGCTTGTGGTCGTACCACACGATGGCATGTTTACCCGCTGAATCGATGGCGAGCGCGTTGCAATGTGGCGTCACCGCTAGCATTTTGACTGAATCTGCACCGCTGGACGAGCGCACGACGGCCACTTCGTCGGAACCCCGGTGCAAGACTAGCGCGGCGTCCTGATCGGGCACGACTTGGACCACGCTCGGTTGGGCGCCGACTTCAATCAGCGATACCTGCAACGAAGCGCCGGCGACGCGCACCAATTGGTCCGACTCGGGCGCGGGGATGTACACGAAGTTGGGCGAGCCTTCTGGGGCGCCAAAGTCGGGTTCGGGTTCTTTTTCGGCGGGCAGTTGTTTGGGTGGCTCTGCCGCGCCGCTGCCGCCACTGGTCGAGGATTCAGCAGTTGCGCCGGTATCGCCGCTCCCCACCTCAAACGCGTCGGACCAGCCGCTGGTGCCGCCGCCGCTCGCCGCACCTGATTCTTCGCCGCAACCACTGGAGCCCGCGGCCAGCGTTAGACCAATGGCGACTAGTGCCAAGCGGCGCCGTACTGGATTTAGATCTTTGGAGTTCATGCACCCTCAGCGCGCGGGTGACAATCGGTGGTACCGCGGCTACAGGGTACCGGAACTTGGAGTCGGTGCAAGGCGGGATTGAGGTCGGCTGTGCCTTGGAGCAGACAAGTGGGCAAAATGCTCACCGCCCGAGATTTATCCCATGCTTCTAGTATGTTGTGAAGTCCCTGCGTACTCATCGGCCGGCACGGCATTGGCGCGGCCTTCTCGATCTGGGCGGCATGTTGCAAGCCGACCCACGGTTGCCAATCCGAGCCCACCGACGGGGCCGACTGCGACGACGCCGACAAGTGCACGCTGGGCTCAGTATGCGCGGCCGGTGCTTGTAAGAGCCAGCAGGCCGTCAATTGCGACGACGCTAATCCGTGCACCGCCGACTCGTGTGCCCCCAAAACCGGGTGCATCAACACTGCCAAGGCCGGACCATGCAGCGATGGCGACCATTGCACCACTGGCGAAGCGTGCAAAGAAGGCAAGTGTTCAGGCGCGGTGGTCAAGGTCTGCAATGACGGCGAGTTGTGCACAACCGATGCGTGCGACAAGGCGACCGGCCTGTGCAAGTCCACTGCCAGCGTTGCCGGAGCCTGCGACGATGGCGACGCCTGTACCGGCGCCTGCGCCAAGCCCAATGGCCTGGTCAAACAGTGGCATGTGACCAAGGCCGACCACGATGGCTTCGCAGCCTTGTATGTCGGTGGCTATGCCATGATTATTGGTGGGTTCTTCGATTCTGTAGCTTGTGATGGAGCCTGGGCCAACGCGCGCGCCAAATCGGGCTAGGCCAACCCCAGCACCTTCGCCAGCGCCCAATTGTCCGGCAACGTAGTCCGCGGCGGCAGAGCTTCGATGTGACTGCCTGTGTGGGAGTCGAAACCGCCATCGGTGGCAGATACTTCCACCGAGTAGCCCGCACGCTGAGTAGCCACGCCAAGCGAAATGACCACATGCGGCGCACATGCGCGTATCGCCTGTTGAATCGACGCAGGCCCTCCATCGACAGCAGCGTCAGAAACCGGCAGTACATGCGAAAACCACTGCACCGACCGGGGTAAAAGCTTGTGTGTACGCACTCTTGTGGCCACAAAAGCGCCGCTGGGGTTGTCGATCACCACTCCCCAGTTGCCAAAACCGGTGAGCAGAACCCGCCGCGGTTGCTCGGCAAGTTGGATCTCCAGTTCAGGATCCCAGCCACACAGCGCCTGCACGACCAACGCGCGAGTCCAGCGCCGGCCTTGTCGCCTGCCCATTGAGGTGGAACCTGCCGTAGTCAAGCGGTCGGGTGGTACATGCAAGAACCCAACCAACACCTCGCCTGCACTGTTGCGACAGACCGAACTGGTGGGTAACGCAGCCTCGATTTGGGCGGCAAAATACACGTGCTCACAGTAAAATTGGCCCGCGTCCTTGCTGACTGCCAGAGGTGGGCCATGGAACTTGGCGTCGCGCACTGGCACTCCTTGTTCAATATGCTATAACTACAGGAATTTTAGCGATTTCGCTTCCAAAGGCGGTAATTCAACCAGATTGACCGGTGGAAACGCAACTTCTGAACTGCAGCCTACCAGCGCGAAAGCGCCAAGACTTGGTGGGTTCGAACAGATCCAGCTTGGGACGATAGCTCATGGGTGCTACATGCCTGATTACTAATAGATAGCCTCGAAACTTCGGCGCTCTTTCGGAACGCCACGGCGGCCAAAAGCGCTAACGAAACCTCGCACACGTCCGTTGGCCTCAGTTCTTGCCACCGCGACCAACCCGGCACCACTCGTCACTGCCGGACTTCTCGCCGCCCAATCAAGCGGCATACAAGGAACCCCATGCGCAAACTTTTGCCCATTGCCGCTCTGGTTGCGGCCCTCGGCTGCGGTAATTCTGCTGGCACCAGCGGCAGCCAAAACCCATTAGCCGACACCCCGGCTGCCGCAACTGACGCCCCTGCAACCACCGCCGAAACCGCCGGCACCGAAACCGCCGCCGCCGAGGATACCGAGGCCGACAGCAAACGCGCTGCCGAAGAGGTCGCCCCACTTGAGCCCTGCGCCCAATTGGTCGGCAAAGTCATGTGCAACCTCGAAAGCCAAGGCTTCATCCGCGACGAGACGACCGGGCTGGCCACCGCCGCGGCATTCTCGCCTAGTTTCGTGATCGCGGAAGTGATGGCCAAGACCACCCAAAAGTACGCGGTCGTGTTCCTCGGGGCCTGGTGGTGAGGCAAATGCCGCGCAGCCACGGGTCTCGTGGTCTCTAAACTTTCGCAATACAGCAAGAAAGCCGCGTTCATCAACATGCTGGTCGAGGGCGACACGCCAAGCAAGCCTGCCAGCAAATCCAATCTGGAATCGTGGGCTTCGCAGCTCAAGGTCCCGTTCACTGTCGGCGGCGACTTGCCCGACGCGCCATTCGCGCTCAGGAAACACCTCGGCAACAAGGAGACGTCCTACGTCATCGAGCGCACGACGATGAAGGTGCTATTCAAAGGGCCGAACATCGCCGCCGCCATCGCGGAACTGGACAAGCTGCCCGAGTGATGACCTTGGGCCTAAGGGGTTAATTATGAAAGCATTTTTGGCGCTGGCCTTCGCGGTCATCGCGTGGTTCCCCGGCGTCGCCCGCGGTCAGTGCACCACCTGAGCAGCCTCAGCGCTCCCGGCGGGAGATGCGGACATTGGCGGGTCTTTGCCACGCGGCGGCCTCGACGCGGTCCGGCTGCGCGCTGGCCTGATGGGCGGCGTGGCAATGTCGGACCAAGTGTTCGCGCGGGACGAGGAACTGCCAGACGCCGACGTGGGCCGTTTTCGCCAGCGCGCGTGGCTAGTGGCGCTGCAGGCGGGCGCCGACTGGCCGTTCGGGTTGGGCGCCTCGCTGATGCTGCCGGCCGGGCGCGTCGTTACTACTTCGGACACTGGCAATGTGGACGACAGTGGCCTTGGCGATATGGAACTGCGCCTGCGTCAGGATGTGACGGCGCTGCTGAGCGTGGTCGATCCTTGGCCGCGCCTGAGCTTGACGGCGGGCCTCGTTGCCCCTACCGGTGCCTACGTGTCGCGCAAAGAAATGGTGGCGTCGGCTGGCGGGCTTGGCCAGTCGGTGTCACTGGGCCGCGACGCGCGCTGGGTCATCGGCGAGGTGGAACTGGCGGGGCGCATTGGCAGCCGCCTAGGCTACATGGCTGCCGTATACGGGCGCAAGACGGTCAATGACGCCCGCGACGGCTTCGGCTGGGCCACCGAAATGCGGGTGGCCATCGGGCTGACCGCCCAGCTTGTCCGCGGTGTGCTGGCGATGGCGGCCAACGTCGAACACCAATGGCGCGGTATCAGCACAGAAGTCGATTTCCTCAACGAGCGGGTCCCTGCCATCAACACTGGTGGACGTTGGCTCGATGCGGTGCCCATGCTGCGGGTGCAGGCACTGGACCAGTTGGCCCTGACCTTGAGCGCGCGGGTGCCGCTGTGGCGGCAAGTCGAGGGCGTGCAGGCCGTGCAACGGCTGACGGTGGTGATGGGCGTGCAGGGTAGCTGGCAACCGACGACTGCGGCGCCGGCGCCCGCCAAGGCCGTGACCGTGAACGCGTGGGCGGTCCAGCCGCTGCTGGCTGCCGGCAGGGTAACGGTGGTGGACTACTGGGCGGTGTGGTGCGGCCCCTGCGCGCAACTGGGCCGCGACTTGCAGGCGTTTGCGGCGACACGGCCCGAGGTGGCGGTGGTGAAGGTCGACGTCGGCGAATGGACAGCTGCGCAGTTTGACGCCCGGCTCGGCGGCGCGCGTTCGCTTCCGGTCGTCGAGGTGTATGATGCGGCAGGCCAGTTGCGCGCGCGGCTGGTCGGCGACGAGGCTTTCAAGTTTGCCGGTCAGGTGCCAGCCGGGCCGTGAAACGGCAACGGGAGCTAGGATGCGAGGATTGATGCCGTTGCTGGCGCTGGCCATTGCCTGCGGGTCGCCGACGCCCGGCGCGACAACGGCCGTGGGCAAGGTTGAGGTGGACGGCGCCGATGGCGGCCCCCCGCAGGCCGTCGCCGACACCAAGTCTGGCACTGCGCTTCCCGACGCCAACGGCAAGGCCGAAGTGTCGCTGGCGGGCGCTCCGAGCGAAAGCGATGACCTCTATGCGGTGAAGCTGGTCGCCATCGCTCGCAAGGGTTCGCTTGCCTCGGTCAGCGCGGCGTTTCCCAAAGACGCAGCAGCGCTGTGGCTTGGCTACCACCTGCACGACCTGCCGATCGTGCTGGTGCCGACCACGGCCGCGGGCAAACCACTGCGCGCGTACCTGCTTGGCTATCCCAAAACGCCGGTCGACGGCAAGCCGGTGCCCAGCCACCCCGAAGCCGTGCGCCACGATCCAGCCCTCAAGCAACTTGACGGTGACGAGGCGGCTACGGTTGCCGGCTACGACGCTATGACTATCCGCTTTGTGCAGGCCGACTTGGCCAATCCCAATAGGTTTGTCGCCCTAGTTGCCGGTCAAGCCATGTCGCGGCTAATGCATTACGAAGCGATCTGGGAGTTGCCGGGCGCGTGCGGGGCCAACGAGTACCCGCGCGGTGAACAGACGCTGGCGTTGTGGTTTCTGGAGTGCGCGGTGCTGGCGGAGGCCTTGACGGTCACTGACGCCGTGGTGGGGCAAGTGCGGCTGCGCGAGGTCCACGCCATTCGTGCCGCGTATGCTGGCCTCAACGACATCTTGCGGCGGATGAACAACCACTACGACAACTCATTTGCGCCCGTAGCCCTGATCGGCCTGCGCGTGCTGCGCAATGCCGGCCAACTGGACGCTAAAGGCTACGCTGAGCGCCTCAAGATCTGGGCCGACTCGCCGATGACGGTGCCCACTGACCAATTCGACGCCACCTTTGTTAACGACGGCACGGTGCGCGCGGTGGCGCTAGAACTCGCCTTCCGCCAAGGTTGGGACCTGCCGCCAGTGTACGCCAAGGCTGGCACCGCGGTGGCAATGGTGCCCGCCAAGACGGGCAGCGAGCCCGGACCGGAACTGGTGGAGCAGGCCAAGGCCCGGCACGATTGGGCCAAGATGCTGGCGCGAGCGAAAGTGTTGACGCCGCTGGAGCCGTAGGGAACTGAGGCGGTCGCCCTTTCGGTTTCGCGGTGCAAACCAGCCTGCGAGTCGAGACGCGCTTGGGTGGTCGCAGCGTTACTTAGGAACTGTCCCAGAATAAGTCATTCTGGGACCGGTTCCGTTTGCTTGCTTTGTGGGTCGCTAAGCTCGCGGCCTCGACGGCCGACTCGCCGCTCCTGTGGTGCGCGAGTCGAGACGCGCTTGGGTGGTCGCAGCGTTACTTAGGAACTGTCCCAGAATAAGTCATTCTGGGACCGGTTCCGTTTGCTTGCTTTGTGGGTCGCTAAGCTCGCGGCCTCGACGGCCGACTCGCCGCTCCTGTGTTGCGCGAGTCGATCGAGTTATTTAAGGACACATCCTTACCGCTCACCACCGCGCGCCACAACCGCCTGCGCCGACCGCCACCGCTGCACAAACACCACCAGCTCGCGCAAACCACCCTGCCGCTGTATCACGAACGGGTGATGCAAAAAGCCCTCAGCCGCCCGCACGTTGCCTCGCTCCAGCAGGCCGCGCAGGTGCACGCCCAGTTCGTCGTCGGTGCACTGAGTCAATTCCTTAGGCAATGCCAGCCCTTGACCCCACTTGCCCGCCAGTTGCTCGGTCACCGCGACCCCAATCAGCGCCAGCGGCTCTAAGCTGACAACGGCAACCGCTTTGGCAAAGCTCTTGTGGGCTGCGGCAATGTGCTCGCCGCGCACGCTGCCACCGATCAGCTCAGCCTGAGCCAATTGCGCAAACGCAAAGTCCAGCGCCTGATCGGTGTGACTGCGGCCGCGGGCAAACTGCAGGTAGGCGACCAGGGCAATCAGCAGGACCATGACGGTAACGCCAACGCGACGGGCGTGTGGAGAGTGCTGTTCCATGGTGTCCACCGCTCGGCGCGCCTACTTCTGGCGCCGAAAGGCCGGAAACTCGAGCGACTGCTCCGACGGGGCAAACGGGTTGCCCTGCACCGGTTCGCGGCGGGCAGCTAGACCGACCACCTGAGGAATAGCGTAGTTAGGCGTGTTCTTGCGCAGAAACGTCGGCTGATCAATCTCGTGCTCATGGTGCGGCAGGATCGACGGCGGCATCAGCGGCGCCGGCGGCAAGTGGTGGCCGTGACTGGAGCCATGACTGGGACCGTGGCCGTGCGACAGGGGCAACGCTTGCTGCATCTGGGCCGGATGCACCACCGCACCCAGCGGTGCCGTCACCGCCTGTGCCATCAAGACGCGCTCATGCGGAGCCGAAGCCGCTAGGGCGTAGACGTGGGACTCCTCATGAATCGGCTGGGTCTGCGCTCGACCCACCGACGACGGGGCAATGGTCTGCCCGGTTTGCCGTTCATTGTTCGCAGAACTGGCCCGACCGGGCGCGTACAGGCGGATCTGTGGCACCTCTTTGGCCTGCTGAGCCACGGCGCGGTCAAATCCGGTAGCGACCACCGTGACCTTGATTTCGTCGCCCATCGACTCGTCGATGACCGCGCCAAAAATGGTATTCGTGTCGCTGGCGGCGGCGTCCTGAATGGTGTTCATGGCTTCGTTCATGTCGGCCAGCGACATGTCGGAGTTGCCGGTGATGGTGACCAAGATTCCAGTAGCGCCAGCAATGTCGGCGTCTTCCAATAGCGGGCTGGAGATGGCCTTTTGGGCGGCTTCGACTGCGCGATTGTCGCCGGCCGCGCGACCAGTGCCCATCAGCGCCAAGCCTTTGCCCTTCATGATGGATTTGACATCGGCAAAGTCGACGTTGACCAAGCCTTCGACGGTGATCATGTCGGAAATGCCGCGCACAGCTTCGACAACCACTGAATCGACCAAGCGAAACGCCTCCTTGATCGGGATGCGTGGGTTGGCAATTTTGAAGATGCGGTCGTTGGGGATAACGATCAACGTGTCGACGGCCGCGGCCAGTTCGCGCAGGCCTTCCTCGGCTTGGCGACCGCGTTGGCGGCCTTCAAAGCCAAAGGGCCGGGTGACGACCGCGACGGTCAGGGCCCCAGCTGCGCGGGCTGCGCGGGCAATGACGGGCGCCGCGCCAGTGCCAGTGCCGCCGCCCATGCCGGCGGTGATGAACACCATGTCGGTGTTGGCGAGATGTTCGCGCAAGCGTTCTTCATCTTCGAGCGCCGCGCCTTGGCCGATTTTGGGGTCGCCGCCGGCGCCCAGGCCGTCCGTCAACTCGATACCCAGTTGGACCTTGAATGGGGCGAAGTTGCCACCCAAGGCTTGGGCGTCGGTATTGACCGCGATAAACTCGATGTGTGGCAGGTTGGCTTCGATCAGGTTATTGACGGCGTTGCCGCCACAACCACCGACGCCAATGACTTTGATCCGCGCGCCCGATGGCCGCGGCGCTTCGAACTCGATGGATTGAAACATTGAAATCTCCGTTGGTTGCAAGTGAGTGACTGGGGGCTGCAAGGTAGTGCCGCTGCAAGCCAAAACGAAACAGACGAACAAAGGGGAGCAGGTCCGACCACGACTGGCCTACACGACGTCGCGGACCCAGCTGAAAAAACGACCTACTACACCGGTGCCTCCCCGCCCACGCGCGAGTTTGGCTTCGGACTTTCGCTGCATTTCCGCTTCCTCGGCAGCAGCTTGCATGACAAGTCCTACCGCGGCAGCGTAGATGGGCGACGCAACAGGCGGAAACTGGGCGCCAACTTTCTTGGGCACGCCAATGCGCACCGGAAGGCCCAGCAATTCTTCGCCAAACTCGGCAATACCGGGCAAAAGCGCAGTCCCGCCCGTCAGGACCAAGCCCGAGCCAATTGCATCCTGAAACTTGCTGGCCGAAATCTCGCGTTCGATGTAACGAAAAATCTCTTCCAGGCGCGGCTCAATGATATCGCACAACAATTGGCGCTTGCGCAGCACCGTCTCGCGCGCACCCACGCAGGCCACTTCGATGGTCTCGTCGTCGCTGACCATCGCCGTTTGCGCGGCACCGTGGGCCAGCTTGACCCGCTCGGCCTCAGATTTGGGGGTGCGCATCCCGACCGCAATGTCGCTGGTAATGTGGTCGCCGCCCATTGGAAGTACGGCTGAATGCACGATATAGCCGTTGTGGTAGATGGCAATGTCGGTAGTGCCAGCGCCGATATCGACGTGGACGACGCCCAGCTCGCGCTCGTCGGCCTCCAGCACCGCTCGCGCCGAAGCCAGCAGCTCCGCGGTGGTCTTGAGCACATGCAGACCACAGCGTTCGGCGCACTGCACCACGTTTTGCACGCTAGCATTGAGGGCGGTCATGATGTGGACGTTGACTTGCAGGCGCTGACCGCTAATGCCGATCGGCTCCTTAATGCCGTCATTTTCGTCAACCACAAATTCTTGCGGCACGGTGTGCAGAATTTGCCGATCAGCGGGAATTTGCACGGCATTGGCATTGTCCAATACCCGTACGACGTCCTCTTCGCTGACTTCACGAGTCGCCACTGTGACAGCACCTTTGTTGTTGAAGCTGCGCAAGTGATTACCTGAAATCGTCACGTACACCGCATTAACCGTAATGCCTGCCATCAATTCTGCTTCATGAACGGCGCGCTTAATCGCCTCCATCGTCTCGCCGACGTTGACCACCACGCCCTTTTTGATGCCCATCGATGGGGCAGTGCCAACGCCGATAATCTCCAAAGAGCCATCGTATTTGACCTCGCCGACCACCGCGGCCACCTTGTGGGTGCCGACATCCAAGCCGACAATGATCTGATCCCTATCCTTGCGTGCCATCCCTTCCTCCTGCGCGTGCTGCCTGTTAGTGCGTACCCCGGTTGCCTCTTAACCGGGCCGCGGATACCTAATCGAGAATTGCCGATTCGTCTGCGGCCACCGTGGCTGCCTTGGGCAACTCGGCCAACGCCGATCCTCCCGCCGAATAGGGGACAACTGTTTGATTTCGTGCTGATTTTTCGGTGCGGACCACGACTCGCTCCGGTCGCAGTTCGTCGTCGAGCAGCGCATAGCGCAGCCACTCGCCATCGCTGCGCGCCCGCTCTACTACCCGTGCCATCAGCCCAAACGCCCGCTCGGGGTCGCCACCGATGCCCTTGCCCATGCGGACCTCTGCGCCGTCGCGCGCCGAAATCAGGGTGGTCCCCAGCACCGGGTCGTAGTGCACTTCGGACAGCGGAAACACCTCGGCAACGCTCGAGGCTGCGTGGCCCTGAATCAACCGCAACACACCGAGCAGTCGCCGTTGCTCGGGGGTCGCCTGCTCGTAAGCGGTGCGGACGTGAGCCTCGCGGTGCAGTTGGGTAGAAAATCCCGTAATGACAGGCAGATCACCGGCTTCGCCCAGTTCAGCTTGTTTGAAGACGTGGCCGCTGGCGTCGACAATCATCATCTTGCTGTCGCCGAGCATCAGCGCGTAAGGCTCGTACTCTTGAACGTGGAAAATCACACGGTTGGGCAACTGCGCCTCGACATCGGCGTGGCGCACCCACGGCAGTTTTTCGATGTTGCGCGCCACCGTGTCGCGATCGATGGTGGTCAGCGGATGGCCCCAATGCACACCTGAAGCCAAGATCACTTGCTGGGTAGTGACTCGCTTGGTGCCAAAGGTATCGAACTTACTGGCGACTCCGGTCTCTACCCGAGTCTGAAAATCGTGCAAGTTGAGCGCCGCCAGAGCCACAATTACCACGCAAAGGCCGGCGGTACCCCAAGTCAGCCAGCTGACCCACGCGGCAGTAGGCTCTGCCACCAGCTCAATTTGGTCGTCGTCACTATCCACCAATTGGGGTTGCGGATCAGCGCCTTTGGCCTGCCACCACTGGCGCAAGCGCTGCCCCACGCCCAAGCGCGGCGTAGCGGTGCCGTCGGGCTGTGGGCGCGGTCGCACCCGGGTGTTGAGGGCACTGCTGGCTTTGCGGTTGGATTCAAACGGGCTCACGGCCGCACCTCGCGCATGTTCAATTGGAGCGCCTCGCGCTCATTTTGGGCGCCGTGGTCGGCGTGCGCCCCCTGCCCGACCTGTAATCCCTGCCCGACCTGTAATCCCTGCCCGACCTGTAATCCCTGCCCGACCTGTAATCCCTGCCCGACCTGTAATCCCTGCCCGACCTGTAATCCCTGCCCGAC
>SHZD01000174.1 GCA_009692465.1 Myxococcales bacterium | reverse complement strand
GTCCGAAACTGCACGGATTCACTCCGGGCAGTTCTTGGACAGTTGAGAATATCTGTGAAGCTAGGAGACTGTCGGATCGCAATAGATTCATTGTGTATAACCGCAAAGATATTTCATAACCGATTGATTTCCGACAGGCTCCTAGCACGGGACAAGTTGGAGTAAAAAGGCCGGACAACTCGACTTGGCATCGGCCCTAAAACCACACGTGCAGTTGTAAGGCCCACTGGCCAATCATCCAGTCTTTGGTCTTGAGCATTCGGTATTCAGGCCGCAATTCAATGTTGGACAACGGCATGAACTGCAGGCCAGCGACCCACGACGTCATCTGCATCTCCTCGGTCTTGGCGCTGACCAGTTTGCTACCATTGCTGACCTCGTAACGCGCTTCAGCGACCAGCCAGTCGTAGATCGGGTAAGCAGCGTGGACAAGCATCGACATGATCTCACGCTGTTTCACGGTTTTCGACATGGTGAATTCGCCGATTAGCGTGCCCCAGTAGGTCTTGCCCAGACCCACATGGCCCCCGATCACAGTCATTTCGCCTGCTTTGAGAAACGAACCACCAATCCAGGAGTTGATGCCGTAGTCGAGAGACTGCGGCCATAGAGTCAGGCGACCCGAGGCGATCAAGTCGTCAGACTTGACCGAGTCCGCGCACGACAATGACAGGTTTTTGGCAGTAAAGGCACCGACTTCAACGGATAGCCAGTGCATACCTTCGTAGGAGATTTCGGCTCCGAGCTCGTTCCAATTGGGGGCAAGGAGCGGCTGGGCGGGCTGAAACGGATTGCGCCGCAACAAGATCGTGTGGTCGTCGTGCCGAATGCCGAGGCTGGGCTGAAGCATGCCGACGCGAATGGACGGCAGTTCAAGGTCGGGTGCGAAGCGCAACCAGCCGTCGAACAGCGATTGACCTTTATAATTCTTGAATAGATGCGCGATATTGAGGCTGGCGGCGGCGGACAGCGTCTCGGAGATTTGGACCGAAGCCCCAAAGTTTTGCTGCATCGGAAAAACGTTGCGTTCAGGGTCTACTTGCACTTGCTGGCCTTCCACTTCCACCCAACGCGGCACTCTAAACTTGGCCATTTGGCCGCGTAAATCCATGCCAAGGGTAATGCGACCATCCATGACGCGGTTGTCGGAGAGGTCGTGGAATTTTTGCCAGCCCAGCTTGTCCCAAGTCGTAGCCCCGTTTTGCGCCATCGAATAGAAGCCAAACTCGGTACGAATGCCAGATCCCTGTGGATTGACATGGCAATTGGAGCAGCGGCTGCCAGCCATCAGGGTCATGCGCGGCAAAGCGCTGCCGTCGGTCGCACTGAGCGCAACACAGACCGCGGCCGCCACCACCGTGAGCGCAGTGAAACGTCGGACCCATTGGAATTTGGCAACCATCACGTCGCCACCGAGCCCTTGGTGCCGCTAAACGTGACTTTGAACATCTTCATCGGCGTAGTCAGCTTTTGGCCGTCGGTTGGCTGGCCCACAACTTTGCCGTCTTTGGCGAACTTGGCTTGATGACAGGTGCAGGTCAGGATGTTCAAGGTCGCATCCCATTGGCCGTTTTCGCTGATAGAGCATTGTTGGTGGGCACAGGCATCTTGAAACGCAATAATTTCCGTGGGACTCGCCCGAATCAGTGCGATATCTTGCCCGCCAACGGTGACTTTGGCCTTGCCGCCAACATTGACCAGCGCTTTGTACTCGTCTTTGGCCAGATCGAACTCCAAAGTGGCCGACACGGGCTTGGGCAAGCGCAGCTCGCTCACTTCGCAACCAGTTAGCGGCAGCAGCGCTACGGCAGAAGCCATAACCCCGATTTGACAGATAAATTCACGGCGGACTGGCAACTTAGTCAGCGGAGGATGGACAGGAAAATTGGCCATTGCAAACCCCAAAAACGACGGCGTCTCGTCGGGCTCAAGCGTTGCAGAGGTGAGCGGCGCCGTCAACAATGCCGGACGTCCTTGGCAGTCTGGCCAGCACGTGGCCGAACCATTGAATTGGTATGGTGAAAAATCAATTTGCGCAACAAGTCAGAATTCACCAAGATGAGTTGCCAACGCAATTTGCCAAGGCGGAGCGCAGTCGGCGTTGTGCGGCGCCACCTCCGGTTAGGGCCCGCGCAAAATCACGTCGATTTTGCACTTTGGCCCACTGCTTGCTTGGTGGGTCGCTAACTGGCGGCTTTGCAAGCCGACTCGACGCTCCGTTCCTTTCGCCGATCGAACGAGTAATTCTTGCACGGGCCCTTACGCCGGCAAGAAAGGCTCGATCGGGTGCGAAAGTTCAGCGTCCAGCACGCCTTGGGCCACCAATTGCGCCGTCGCCGGGGCCAACAAGATGCCATTGCGGTGATGGCCGCTGGCGAAATGTAGACCGCGGACTTGGGGATGCGGGCCCATCATGGGTAGGCCATCCGCAGCTTGCGGGCGCAAACCAGACCAATGAGCAATCAGGCTGGCGTTGGCCAGTTCAGGTACTGCAGCGGTTGCCATGGTCAATAATTGCAAGAGTCCCCCAGCTGTTTGGCGCTTTCGAAAGCCGATGTCCTCCGAAGTTGCGCCGATGATCACCCGCCCATCGCGGCGCGGGACGATGTAGCCCCCTTGCCAAGTCAAAACGGGTCGAAAAAGTGGCGCAGACAAGTCTAGCAAAGCCAATTCGCCGTGAAGGGGCCTGATTGTCGTACGGCGCTGCAATCCCGCCGTCACGGCGTCTGTCCAAGCGCCGGCAGCAACAATTACGGCATCGGCAGAAAACTGAGTGTCGGCACATTGCACCGCGATAACCTGACCATGTTCAACGCGAATACCGCTGACGGCTTGACCAACTACAAAGCGGGCACCGCAGCGTTTAGCGTCGATCGCCAGGGCACGCATCAGCAATTGCGGGTCAACTTGGCTATCGGCGGCGTGCAGCAAGCCACCGCAGACGTGAACGGCAATATCGGGCACGCGAACCCGAAGTTCGTGCGCATCCAACCAGCGCGGCGGCTCAGCGCCCGTGGCTTGGGCTAAGGCAATGGATTTTTGCTGCAAATCCCCTGCAGAAGCGGCGCTGTAGGCGACTTCGATCACGCCACAAGGGTCATAGCCAATGTGCAGCTCTGTGCGCTGCAACAATACCTGAGCAAAATCAGGCCACAATTCCAAGCTAAACCGACACAGCGCGGCCAACGGACCATCGGCGGAATTTTCGGCGCCAGCACCCAAAATGCCTGCCGCAGCAGAAGAGGCTTCGGCGCCGGGCACCGCACGTTCCAGTACAGTCACTTGGCAGTCGCGGCGAGCCAATTTGCCGGCTATTGCACAACCCATGACGCCACCGCCAACGATAACGACCCGCAGCGGTGCCATCGCAGCTACACGCGCTCGACGCTGCAAGCTGCGCCTTGGCCGACGCCGACGCACAGGCTCGCGATTCCGCGTTGTAGGCCGTTGGCGCGCATTGCAAACAGCAAGTGGCCCACAATTCGGGCGCCAGAGCAGCCGAGCGGATGCCCCAGAGCAATTGCTCCGCCGTCTGGATTCACAACTTCGCGGTCGAACGGCAGTTCCGCCAGTACACTCAAGGCTTGGGCTGCAAAAGCTTCATTAAGTTCAAGCCACTGCACGTCCTCAGGCCTCCATTTGGTCCGGGCGAGCAGTTTGCGGATAGCCGGAACCGGCCCGATACCCATGGTTCGCGGGTCAACGCCGGCCTGGGCAAACCCGGTCATGCGGGCCAATGGCTGCCAACCATGGGTATTTACAGCCTGTTCTGAGGCCAAAAGCACGACCGCTGCCCCGTCGTTGAGAGTCGACGAATTGCCAGCCGTGACCGAGCCCCCTGCACGAAACGCCGGTCGCAGTTTGGTCAGCGCCTCCAAAGTGCAGTCCGGGCGCGGCTGTTCGTCGGCGTCTACCCACACTACGCCCTTTCCAACCGCCACCTCGATAGGTACGATTTCGTTGGCAAACCGCCCAGCATCGCGGGCGGCGATCGCCTTGGCGTGGCTTGAAACAGCGAATTGATCTTGGGCCAACCGCGAAATTGCGTAGTGATCCGCCAAGTTTTCTGCAGTTTCACCCATCTGTTCGAGCGCAAAGCGCGCCGCAAGCTTTGGATTGGGAAAGCGCCAGCCCAACGCGGTGTCGTACATCACATTATTGCCGCGCGGCGGCTCTGTATGTGGTTTGGCCACGGCCCACGGCGCCCGTGACATCGACTCGACCCCGCCGGCCAGTACTACATCGGCTTCGCCGACCGCAATGGAGCGCGCTGCGGCAGCCACGGCGTCCAGACCGGAAGCACACAGCCTATTGACGGTCAACGCTGGAACGGAAAACGGGAAATCGGCCAACAAGGCCGCCATCCGCGCGACATTGCGATTGTCTTCGCCAGCTTGATTGGCGCAACCGAAGACGACCTCGTCCACGCAACTTGGGTCCAAGCCGTTGCGAGCCACCACCGCGCGCAGCACATGTGCGGCCAGATCGTCAGGGCGCACACCAGCTAACTTGCCGCCATACTTGCCAATTGGCGACCGGCAGGCGTCGACTGCAAACACTGGCCTTCCGAATTCCATGGAGTCCTTGATTAATCGCTGAGGCCAACCGCCGGACGCTGCCCTTGCCACGGCTGCAGGCTAGGGTTGTGCAGCCCCATCGGGCTCATCGGCTACAACGGCCTCTGGGTCTGACGATTGGAGAAGTGCAGTCTCGTCGACAAGGTGAGGGGCTTGTGTGTGCGCGTCGACTCCCAATGCAGCGTCCGCCTCAAGCAAGGTATTTACTGCTGGAGCCAACGGGTCATTGTCGTCCATATCGTTGGCGGCGCGAGCCAGACCAATGCCGCTCCAGGCGTCTGGACCGTCGCGCAATGCCCGCGCGCAAGCCAAGGCTTGCAGGGCTGCGACCCGATTGCCGCTGTTGGCCAGTAGCCAAGCATTGAATTCCAAACGATTAGCGATAGACAGAGCACCCAACGACTCAATGTGCTGGTGAAGCAAATCACGCTTGCAGCTTAGCACCGCAGCTGCGAATTCTTGAGGATTTTCGGTGGAAATATGCTGAATTTCGCGGTCAAGCTGCACCGGATCCACCCGAAAGTAGCCGCTAAATGCACGGTTGGCGGCCAAGCTGGTGGACTCGAGCAGGTAGGTGGCAAAACGCTCTTCGTCTTCTGGATCGATGTCGAAGCCCACCTCAGACACTGGCTCCGCCGCGGCCAAATGCAACCGAACCTCTGCCAAATCGCCGTCACACATTCCGGCGCGGGCATCCAAAATATCAAGACCATACCGCAGCCGCCCGGACACAAGTGCCTCTGGAACCTCAAAGACTTCGCCAACTGTTCCGCGCAAACGTGCCAATAGTTCACGCTGTTGGGTGCGACTGAACACAGGCAAAGCATAGCAACTAATGAGCCCATTGACGTCGTCCAAGTACGCAAAAATACAGCAGGGATTGTCCAACTGTTGCGAACCACCCAACACGCAAAACTGGGCTCCAGCTTCGGTCAGTGGGGTCAAAAAACTCGGCAGCGGATCGGGCCGCGAAGTGAGATTCACCGGCGCCCTCCCCTTGGCGCGCTCTGGGACTTCGATGCCCTTTTGTTTGAATCTAAACAGGATTTTCTTGGCTTGTTTGGCCACAGCCTTGTCGTTGGCGTGGTCGGCCAAAAACGCCACCAAGTCGGCGCGCGAGCCAACCTCGGCGTCCAAAAGCAGGGCCAGTTCAATGTCGGCGCCAAAACCGATGCGCAACGACACGCTGCCCAACGGCAACTGACCGTCCCGCAACAGCATCGCCCGCGCGACTTCGGCGGCACGATGGGCAGGGGCCTGTCCACTGGCCAACCAGTGGCGAACAACCTGAACAGGGGGAGGAGTGATCGTGGGCATGGGCGCTCTTAGGGCGACTCCGTTAGGGAGCGCTGGAGGATGGCGTGACGGGCGGCGCTTCAGCAGCAAGCAAGGCTGCCCGACTGGCGTCGAGTTCGCGTTGGGTCGCGGCGATCGCGTCGGTCATAAAATTCGAATCAGCAAGCATTGCACACACTTGACGAAGTCTAACCAAAACAGTTGCCCGCCCAATGGCGATGATCGACTCGAAAAGTGGCGGCGAAGCAGGGCGACCACACACGGCAACACGTACGGCCATCATGCCGTCGCCGAGACCAGCCGGTGTCGTCGCAATGGCTTGGCGGACGCACTCTTCAACATGCGAAGGAGTCCAAGCGTTTAGGCCTTCCAGTTGGCGAATCAAGTCCTCAAAGAGCGCCAGCGAGCCCGCTGCGCCCAGCCGCACCGCAGTTTTCTTCTTGGCGGCTGCACCTACCAACAGGAAGCGCGCGTTGAGCCCATAGTCGAGCGTTCCGCGGTAGAACGGGGAAGCATGGTGCATGAAATCGCCCAGTTCTGGGACCCGTTCTTGAACCAATGCCGCAATTGTCGCCGCACGGTCATCTTCGCGGTACCAACTCAGCGCGCGATCTGCGAGTTGTTCTGGACTGAAGGCCCGTAAGTACAAGCCGTTGATCCAGCGCAGTTTCTCCAAATCGAAGACCGGTCCGCCCAGCGAGATTCGCTCGAGATCCAAGTCCGCGGCCATTTCGGCGAACGTGAACTTTTCGACATCGGCGCCGGTCTCATCTTTGCGCGAGTAGCCCATCAAACCCAAGAAATTCAGCATCGCCTCGGGCAAGATCCCGCAACGTTGGTAGAATTCAAGACTGGTCGGATTCTTGCGCTTGCTGATCTTGCTCTTGTCGGCGTTGCGCAACAGCGGCATGTGAATAAAGACTGGGTGCTGCCAGCCAAACGCCGCGTACAAGTGCAAGTGCTTGGGGGTGGAATTGAGCCATTCCTCGGCGCGAATAACGTGTGTGATGCCCATCAAGTGGTCGTCCACCACATTGGCCAAGTGGTAGGTCGGCAGGCCGTCGGACTTGAGCAGCACTTGGTCATCAATTTGACGGTTGTCGTAAACGACAGCGCCGCGCAATGCGTCCGGCACCACAGTATCGCCTTCAGTCGGCATTTTGAGGCGAATGACGTGAGCCTGACCCAAATCGCATTGCTGCTGAATTTGCTCTGCGCTCAAATTGCGACAAAAGCCGTCGTAGCGGGCAGTTTCTTTGCGGCTGCGCTGGTCAGCTCGCACCTGGTCTAGGCGCTCAGCGCTGCAAAAACACCGGTAAGCGGAGTGGTTAGCCAACAACAACTCGCAGTGCTGCCGATAAATTGTCGAGCGCTCGGACTGGCGATACGGGCCGCACGGACCGCCAATATCCGGCCCTTCGTGCCACTGAAGCCCGACCCAGCGCAACGACCGGTAAATCGCGTCTTCACTGAGCCGAGTGGAGCGTTTTTGGTCCGTATCTTCAAGCCGCAAGATAAACTGGCCGCCGTAGCGCTGGGCGAACGCAGCACAGAACAGGCCAATGTAGGCGGTACCCACGTGCGGATCGCCGGTCGGGCTGGGCGCGATGCGTACACGGACGGGATGCTGAGAAACGGCAATGGTCATAGATACCTAGAGCACAAAGTCGTCGCAGTTTGGGCGCCTGACTGTGCCGCAATTCGCCGTCAAAAGGGGCAAGCTCGCACCGTCCGACCCGCGACAACCGCAAAATCGGGGGCAAAAGAGTGCCGCGATGACGCTACATGGTCAAGGACCGGTCAGCGGTCATCAGCTACAAGTTTGAACTATCATACACCTAGAGCGACAATTGAGTTCAGTGCTGGAGTCTAAGCACCAAAGCTCAAGTCGCCGCTGGCCGGATGGTTGCCAAATCGTGCCGCAATCTTGCGCACGGCCCGCAGCACCGACTCGTCGTACGGGTCACCGGACACTTGCTGCAGCGGAACCCAGCGTAAGCCATGGGCATCCGAACCGGCAACGCCAGCGCCCCGCGGTGCGCAGAACAAGAAACGCACATCGAAATGCAAGTGCGCGGGGAATGCGCCGTAGGCCGGGATCGCATGGACATCGAGGTCAAGTGGCGCAGCGATTAGCGTCAAGTCGGTCAGGCCCGTCTCTTCGGCCACCTCGCGGCGCGCAGCGGCTTCGACATCCACGTCGTCGTCATCGATGTGACCACCAGGCTGCAGCCATCTTTGAAGTTTCGCGTGAAAGATCAACAGAATTTGACTGAACTGTTCGTCGACTATGAAAGCACTGGCCGTAAAGTGACCGGGACTAAACTGGTCGCGCGCAAAGGGTGCAGCTGTGTTGGCCAACAGATTCGCCATCGCCAACGCGTGCTGAGATTCGACAGCGTCGGCCGGGCGAAACGTGCAAAGTGTAGTGGCGAGGGGCGTGCGGCGATTAGGCATGGGACGCAGATTAGCGCGATGGACGGCGATGGCCAACGGCAAGTTCAGGCTGGCGGCGCCACCACTTCGGCTCAAAATGAGCCAAAAACCAATCCGGCGGCCGGACTTGCGTCGCGGCCGCCGAAATGTTTGTGGGCGAGGGTTTGGGGTGGACAGGAGGTTCGCGCGCGTTCAAAAGGAATTCTTTACGTTCAAGTGTTTGTCGATTCCCACTCCCTGACGATGGGTATTCGACCAAGCCTTAAGTGCGCGACGATCCTGAAGATACCGATGTTAGTCGGCGATGTGATAGGGTATTGTTGAAAGGAGATAGGAACTTTACAGGGATTCCGCTCGCTCGGACTTTAGACGTTGCAAATCCCGTGCCAACTTGGCAGGCCCCAAGTATATCATTGAAACATAAGCTTTTTCAGCCATGCGCCACCCAAAGCCTGCCATTGCCTTGGAAATCGCAGCCGCCCAGCGGCGGGGAAGACCCACAAGTGTCTCAAGTTGAGACGACGGTGGCGCGCTTTGAGGTTGCACCGCCGTCTCAAAATGAGAAGCGCCTAAGTTGCTAGACGTTTATGTGCATTTGTGTAGGCATGTCGTGGCAGTTGTGTAAGCCTGTCGTGGCAGTCGCGACGACGACTGGACTCAGCCGTGATCTCCCGCGATCCATCAAGCCTGCCCACTGCCCCTGGCCCGATTGCGGCAGAAGGTCTGCAATCAGACCGAAGAAGCGTTGGCAGCTTGGCCTTTGATCAGCAGTGCAGCTTGGGCAGCGGCCAACCGGGCGACAGGGACGCGCAGGGGCGAACACGATACATAGTGGAGGCCGATTTCGGCGCAAAATCGGATCGAGTTGGGCTCGCCGCCGTGTTCGCCACAAATGCCCAACTTGATCGCTGGTCGCGCCCTTCGGCCATCGTCGACCGCCATTTGGATCAATGCACCAACGCCGCGGCGGTCCAGTGTGACAAACGGGTTGTCGGCCAGCACCCGGTTTTTCAAGTAATGTGACAAGAAACCGACCTCAGCGTCATCGCGACTGAAACCCCAGGTCGTCTGGGTTAAGTCGTTGGTGCCGAAAGAAAAAAACTCGGCGACGCTCGCGAGTTCTTCGGCCACAAGAGCAGCGCGCGGCACCTCGATCATCGTGCCGAGCAAATAGGGCACTGCGACCCGTTGCTCAGCGGCGACAGCGACCACCATGTCACGCATTAGTGCGAGTTCGGCAAAATCGGCAGCCAAAGGAATCATAATTTCAGGTTTGACAACAAGTCCTTGGGCCGCCACTTGCCCTGCCGCTTCAAAAATTGCCTCGACCTGCATCCGATAGATCTCTGGATAAACGATGCCGAGCCGAACCCCGCGAAAGCCGAGCATCGGATTGATCTCGTGTAGCGCGGCTTTCTTGATTCGGATCCGTTGCGCCGCTGTCGGGTCAGTCACCTGTAGCGCGTCGATATCGGTGTCGGTGGGCAAAAACTCATGCAATGGCGGGTCGAGCAAACGGATCGTGACCGGCAAATCAGCCATGGCTTGAAAAATACCAATAAAATCATCGCGCTGCATCGGCTTTAAATTGGCCAACTCAACCGATCGCTCGTGCGTCGTTTCGGCCAAGATCATGCGCTGGACGACGGCCAAGCGCTCGGGATGGTGGCCGCCCTGACCAAACATATGCTCTGTCCGGCAAAGTCCAATCCCTTCCGCACCTAGCGAGCGAGCCGTGGCGGCGTCGATCGGAGTATCGGCGTTGGCGCGAACCCTGAGCTGGCGCACGTCGTCCGCCCACTTGAGCAACTCAAAACGCTGCGGGCTGGGTTGAGCTGCGCTAATTTCTGCGCGCCCCAGCACGACAATGCCTTCGCCTCCATCGAAGCTGATCAGGTCGCCTTCGCTGATTTTGACGCCGCCTGAAGTCGCGCTGCGGCCATCGAGGTCGATCTCAAGGGCGTCGCAGCCGACGATGCACGGTTTGCCCATACCGCGCGCGACGATCGCGGCATGGCAAGTGGTGCCGCCGGTGCGGGTCACAAAGCCTACGGCCGCGTGCATGCCTTCCAAGTCGTTGGGTGTCGTTTCTGGCCGCAGCAGGATCACGTCGTGGCCATCTTTTCGCATTTGCACGGCTTTCTCAGACGTGAACACGACCATGCCAGTCGCGGCGCCAGGACTTGCCGGCCGACCGCGGGTGAACACCAAGGGAGGATTGGCATCGCGAAAGCGCGAATGCATTCCGTTCTGCAGGTCGTCGCAGCTCACCCGGAGCAAAGCCTGCTCTCGGCTGATCTTGCCCTCGTTGGCCATGTCGACCGCGACAACCAGTGCCGCAGCTGGCGTGCGCTTGCCAGACCGACATTGCAACATGAAAAGCTTGCCGCGCTCGATCGTGAATTCAATGTCCTGCATATCGAGGTAGTGAAGTTCCAGCTTGAGGCTGGTCTCACACAACTCACTATAAATACGCGGCATTTGTAGTTTAAGCAGCTGAATATTCTGCGGAGTTCGCACGCCAGCAACAACGTCCTCGCCTTGGGCGTTGAGCAGGTATTCGCCCTGAAACACCGGTTCGCCGGTATTGGGGTCACGGGTAAAGGCCACGCCCGTCGCCGAGTCATTGCCCATGTTGCCAAAAACCATGGCTTGAATATTGACGGCGGTCCCCAGATCATCTGCAATCGCATACAGTTGCCGATAGATTTGCGCGCGAGGATTGCCCCAAGAATCAAAAACCGCCTGCACGGCAGCCTGCAATTGCGCGAGGGGATCTTGGGGAAAAGGCACGCCTGACTGCTGCAACACATACGCTTCGTAGTTGTCGACCAGCCGCCGCAGCGCCGCGACGTCCAATTCAGCGTCAGTCTCCACTTGCGCTTTGGACCGCGCCGCCGCGAGCATCAACTCAAAACCATGGCCGCTAATACCCAAAACGACGTTGCTGAACATCTGGACAAAGCGGCGCAAGCAGTCCCACGCAAAGCGATCGTTGGCTGTCTGCAACGCTAGTCCCTCGACGCTACGCCGGTTTAGGCCCAGATTTAGCACGGTATCCATCATTCCGGGCATCGACACGGCTGCTCCAGAACGCACCGAAACCAGCAAAGGGTCCGCGGGATCGCCCAAGCGCTTGCCCATCTGGGCCTGCAAAACATCAAGATTAGCTAAGACTTGGGCCCACAGCCCTGCCGGCAATTGCCGACCGGCTTGCGCGTAGGCGTTGCAGGCGAGGGTGGTGATGGTGAATCCCGGCGGCACCGGCAAGCCAATGCGCATCATTTCTGCCAAGTTGGCGCCCTTGCCGCCGAGCAAAGTGCGCTGATTAGCGTTGCCAGCGGCGAACGACTGCACCCAAATAGCGGCTGTAGAGCCGGTGACGCTAGTCATAATTCCTCACGATCTGATGGGGTTGGGACATTTTTGGTGCCGATCGGCCATGCCTGAATTAGGTGAAAGCACTGGCAATACTGAAATGGCGCAAGATCTTGACCCATCGACACCTAAATAAAAGCTTTAAATCAATCACTTACTGTCACATGACCACTAGAGACCCGACCAATTAACGCCGAACCTCAAACAATTCCCAAACAAAACGGAGCGGCATGACGCCAACCCGCAGGCCACTAAATAAGTGCCGCAGGCTCGCGACCCACAAAGCAAGCACTGAGACTGCGAGCAAATCTTATTTGATCGGCTCTCTAGGAGCCTGTCGGAAATCAATCGGTTATGAAATATCTTTGCGGCTATACACATTGAATCTATTGCGATCCGACAGTCTCCTAGCTTCTCAGATATTCTCAACTGTCCAAGAACTGCCCGGAGTAAATCCGTGCAGTTTCGGACAGTTGCCGCCGTCTAGCCAGACGGCGCTAGGAGCGAGTCGGAATACTCCGACACGCTCC
>SHZD01000012.1 GCA_009692465.1 Myxococcales bacterium | reverse complement strand
ATCTATTACGATCCGACAGGCTCCTTGCCAGTCAACTATTCTCAACTGTCCGAGAACTGCCCGGAGTGAATCCGCGCAGTTTCGGACAGTTGCCGCCGTCTAGCCAGACGGCGCTAGGAGCGAGTCGGAATACTCCGACACGCTCCTAGGACGAAAGCGCCGCAGTGACGCCCAGATGCGCCCAAAGCGGGGGATCGCGGAAGGCTGTGCTTCGCCGCACGCCCTGATCGTGCTAGGCTGAAGCGCGGCCGCGCGTTACGCAGGCATCCGGCATTTACGCTCATGTCCCCCTGGCACCATCGCGGCATGTCCCCCTGGCACCAGCGCGGCGTTGCACTGGTCGTGGCCCTGCTCGCTTTGACCGCTGGTTTGCGGCCCGCGCCTGCCACGGCCTTGTCGGCGGCCGCTGTCCAAATCGCTTGGCTCAAAGTCAATGCGGGGCCAGACCCGGTGTCGCCGCTGGAAACGTGGGCGCAAGAAATGCGCTTGCGGACGTCAGTGGCCGTAAGCGGCCAACCGGTGGCGCTGCGCCCAGAAGACCGCGCGATTCTGCGCTATCCGCTGCTGTATATGTCTGGCGATCGCGCCCTTTCGCCGTTTTCGGACGCCGCCATCGCGGTGTTGCGCCGCCATTTTTCCTCGGGTGGCACGTTGATTGTCGACAATGCGGGCCGTGCTGAGGCGAGCGCCGCGTTCGATGCCTCGTTTCGCCGTGAATTACAACGGATTATACCACAACAGTTGCAAAAGATTGCCCCAGGGCACGTGGTGTTCCGAACGTTCTATCGGCTCGATCGCGCAGTCGGCCGGCGAGCGGATAGCCATGATTTAGAAGGGTTACGGGTCGGAAACCACTACGCCGTCTTGTACACCCGCAATGATCTAGGCGGCGCTTTGGCGCGCCAAAGTCTGGGTGGCTACGCGCTTGCAGTGGTGCCAGGCGGCGAGATGCAACGCGAGTTGGCCCTGCGCTTGGCGGTCAATTTAGCCATGTATGCACTGTGTTTGGACTACAAAGACGATCAGACCCACGTCCTGTATTTGCTATCCCACCGGCGCAGCGCGAGCCCGGCACCTGCTGCTGGTCGCGAAGAGTAGGCGCGCCACCCTATGCCAACGACAGGCGAAATCTGGCGGGACCGTCTGGAATGGTCCCTGAGCATCAGCAATCACGGCTGGCTGTGGACGGTGGCTCTGCTTGCCGCGATTGCCGTGTTAGCGCTGACGGCTGTCAATGCCCGCTCTGCGCAACGGCCGCTTCATCAGGTGGTGTTGGTAGCACTGCGCGCCGTCACCATCACTACCTTGTTGATTGTATTGGGCCAGCCGACATGGGTCAGCCAGCAGGCGCGGCAAGACGGCAAGGCCATTGCGGTATTGCTGGACAGTTCAGCGTCGATGGCCACTGGGCCCGCGGGAAAAACGCGTTGGGACCGAGCCGTCGCGGCAGCTCAAGAAATCATGGCTCGCGGTGGGGCCCAACTTTGGGCGGTCGGCGATCGCGCACAAGCGTCCATAAATACTAAACTATACACCCCGACCGGCTCGGCCACCGACTTGCTTGGTGGCCTGAGGGCCGTGCGCGACGCGCATGTTTCCGACGCCTTGCGTGCAGTCGTGATTGTCAGCGATGGCTTAGATACTGCGGAGTTGCGCGGCCGCAATGGCCCAGACGCCACGGCACTGGATGGCGAATCCGCTGACATCGTGCGCAGTTTGCGCGCGCCAGTGCACGCTATCGCCATCGACGATCCGACACCGGCGATGGACATCGCGGTCACGGCATTGCGGCTGAGCCAGTTTGGTTTTGCCCGCACCTTCATGCCCGTGGCCGTCGACATTGAAATAGCCGGGGCCGCCGACCAAAAAGGCGCGCTGACACTGCAGTTGCTCGACAATGGCAAACCGTTAGCTTCGCAGCAAGTGCCGATTGCTGGCTTGACGCGTCGGACGATCTCCATGGAATTTCAGCCGTTGCACGTCGGTACTCATGTGATCGAGGCCTCCATTACGCCACTGCCCGGCGAAGCGACGACGACCAACAATCGCGCCTTTGCGGGCCTGTCGGTCGTACGCGACCGCATTCGAATCCTGCACTTGGCTGGCCAGCCGAGCTGGGATACGCGCTTTTTGCGCACCTATTTGCGTGCAGCTGCCAACGTCGATCTGGTGTCGTTCTACATCATGGTCGGCGAAGGCGCAGGTGCGTATGTAGCCGGCGAGGACACCACGCTGATTCCGTTTCCCGCCAAAGAGATTTTTGAAGACGCGCTTGCCGGTTTTGACGTGGTGATCTTGCACAATTTCCCCTATGGTCCCTTTCAGTTAGAGCAGTACATGCCCCAGCTGAGTCAACACATTCGCAGCGGCGGCGGCCTGCTGGTGCTCGGCGGACCGCTGGCGCTGAGTGCCGGTGGCTATTTTGGGACCCCGCTGGCTGATCTGTTGCCGGTGCAGCTGGGTCCGCCCGGCGATGACGGGGGTTGGAGCGAGGGCACGCTGGCCCCGATCTTGACCCCGTTGGGCAACCATCACCCGGTCGCGATGCTCGGTCGCGATGCCAAGGAGAGCGAAGCGGCGTGGCGGCGGCATTCGATTTTTGGGCGCAATTCTGGGATGTTGCCCCGCCAAGGCACCGCGATGCTGGTCACGGACGCCAAGGACAGAGCGCTGTTTGCGGTCGGCGACGTCGAGCAAGGGCGCAGCGCAGTGCTGGCGACTGCATCGCTGTGGACTTGGGCCTTTGGCGCGGACACGGAACATAGCGCCGACGCCGGGGCCACAGGGGTCGATCAAAGTGAGCGCGATGCCCGCGGCGATTACCATCGATTGCTCAATCAAACAATTGCTTGGTTGGTGCGCGACCCGGACTACGAGCTAATTCGGTTGACCCCTCCCGCCGATCCAGTGGCAGTCGGCGAACCGGTGCGGATCGGGGTGGCGCTGCGCGATGGCGCAGGTGAGCCGCTGACTCAAATGCAGTTGCAGTGGACCGCCGCTGAACCGGCTACAATGCAAGAGGAATTGCCAGTTACGTTCAAAGGTCCGCTGACCGATGAGCGCGGTCTGGCTACTTTGGAACTGCATGGCCTGAAACCCGGTGCGTGGTTGATCGTGGTCCAAGTCGAGTGGCAGGGGCGGCCCCAGCGCGCGGTAGTGCCAATTGTGATCGCGGTGCCGGCAGTCGAGACCGCGCAAATCCAGCCCAATGACCGCTTGCTTCATCTGATTGCCAAGGCATCGGCCGGTACGGTGTGGCAGGGCAGCGGTCCGGCCAACGGCATCCCGTTGGCGCCGTTGGATAATATCGAGTCGCTGGCGCGGGCTGAGCTGGTGCACACCGAACTTTGGAGCCGACCGGAGGCCCTGATCGGCCTGTTGGTGATTCTGTGTCTAGAGTGGGTGTTGCGGCGGCGGTGGGGGCTGGCCTAGGAGCCTGTCGGAAATCAATCGGTTATGAAATATCTTTGCGGTTATACACAATGAATCTATTGCGATCCGACAGTCTCCTAGCTTCTCAGATATTCTCAACTGTCCAAGAACTGCCGGAGTGAATCCGCGCAGTTTTGGACAGTTGCCGCCGTCTAGGCAGACGGCGCTAGGAGCGAGTCGGAATACTCCGACACGCTCCTAGGCGCTTCGACCGTCAAATTCTGAAGTGCCTCTGAGCGCGAGCGCTCAGACAACGCCCATTCAAGTTGCTTTTGACTGCTTACGGTTTACGCTGCTGATTATGCCGCCGGTTATGGCGCGGTCGGAGGCCCGATGTTGGCGCAGTACCTCGCCTTGGCGGTCGGCGTAGTTTTGGCAGTAGCGCCCGCACCCACATGGGCAGCCAGTCCAACCGCCAAAGCGCCTAGGAGTGGTCAAGCGCCAATGGTGGCCGTTGCCGGCGTGCGTATCGCTGCCGCGGAGGGCCTGCAGCCGACCATTCAAGAACTGGCCAAGCCGGACCCTGGCCAGTGGACAGCACAAGTGACGCTCAGGGACGGCGCGAACGAGCGAATTCGCTTGGAAATCTACGCCAATCCACGCAATTGGACCGCCGCGCAATGGGTGGCGGCGCAATGGACTGAAATTTCACGGCAAACATTGTTGCGCACAGCGGCGATTGGTCCCGGTCAGGCTTCTGGGTTGCGCGGCGAGGTGGCGGCATCACCGCAGCGCCATGCTCAACAGGTGGCCTTCGTGGCATTGGGCAAACAACTGGTCCACGTCGTTTGCCACACCGGAAGCCACAGCTCGGTGGCTGCGCAATGCGAAAACACCCTCGCGTCTATGCAATCAGCAGGTGGCCAATGAGCGCCCGCACTTTGCTTTTGGTCCTGTTGAGCGCGGCGACGTTCATCGAACCGCCGCAGGCCCTTGCCGTCAGCCAATGCGGCAACGTCAAAGACGATTGCCAATGCGGCGGCAACAACCCCTACCCGTGCTGCAGTAACGGCAGCAACTGCACCTGGTGGGCGTGGAAGGCCGCGTGTTGCAACTGGAAAGTCGCGCTACCCGGGTGGGGCAACGCGAACACCTGGGCGAGCTACGCCAGCAAGAACGGCAACTACCAAGTGCTGACCAATCCGGTCCCGGGCAGCATCGCCACCGGCACCAAAGGCCAATACGGCCACGTGGCATGGGTCGAAAGCGTCAACGGCAACAAAATCACGGTATCCGAGATGAACTGCTGCGGCACTTGCAACTACGGGGTGCGCAAGTGGACGTACGACAAGAGTTATTTCAACAGCGGCTTCGTCATCAAAAAGGGCCTGCCACCGCCCGGTCCGGTGTGCCCCAACGGCAAGTGCGAAGGCGGCGAAAACTGCGCCAATTGCCCCAGCGATTGCGGGTCGTGCTGCGGCAACGGCCAATGCGACAACGGCGAAAACTGCGGATCGTGCGCCAAGGACTGCGGGTCGTGCTGCGGCAACGGCGCCTGCGATAACGGCGAAACGTGTGCCAGTTGCCAAAAGGACTGCGTGTGCTTGCCGCAAGGCCAATTGGAGCAAGCGACCTGTTCGGCAGTGGCTGGCTGGGCCCTCGATCCCGATACGCCCACTCCGGTCCCAGTGTCATTGCGCGAAGGCAAAAAGGTCATTGCCAGCGGCGTTGCCGACTTGCCCCATCCCAAGAAATCGGGCCACGGCTTTTGGTGGGCTACGCCCAAGACCATGCAAGACGGCCAAGTGCATACTGTTCAAGTGCAAGCGCAAGACAATTCCCATCCCAAAGTGGCAACCTTGGGCCCCAGCGCGTTTGTGTGCAGCAGCAGCAAGGTCGCGTCGGCGCAGTGGCAGAGCGAGCAAGTCGTGCACTCTGGCATTGCGGTCATGATTCCGCAGGCGGAGGGCTGGACGATACTGCACGACCACCCGGCCGCCAATGTCTACCCGCTGGCAGGCAAGGTCACTTCGTGTCTCACCCCGTTGATGGGGCCATTCGACGAAGGTTATGCTTCAATTTCATATGGTTTTGGCGCACAACCGTTTGCGGCCGAGGTAGCGCTCGACGGCAAGATGATCGGCCAATTCGTGGCAACCGGCGACGAGCGCGTGGAGTTCTTGGCCGGGACGACTGTGTGCTTGACCACCACCGCGCTCAAGGAAGTGCCGGTGCCCGTCGACGCTTGGGCGCAGTTGGGGCCGGTGCATGTGCGCAAAGGGCCGTGGTGGTTCAGTGCCACGCCGCCGTCGACCGGGTGGCAAGCGGGATTACGGGTGCCCGATGGCATCGATGTGCGCGGCCAAGGCACGCTGTTTGGTGCGATTCGCGCCGAGCACAACTTTTTGGAGCCCTTTGACCAATTGGAGTGGACCAGTCAGGCCGACGAACTGCCGGAAGGTGTGCACGTGCGCCTGCGGGTCGGCGTGACGGAGATCGACGCGGACAAAGTCGGTCATCACGTCATCAACGGCTTGTGGGGTCAAGAAGTCACCGCTCAAGTGCTGGCGGACGGGCCGGTGGCGGCAACTGACAAAATGCGGGCCCAAGTTTTCGACCTGCGGGTCCATCGCACCGGCCATTTTATCCAAGGGCCGTGGCGGGTGGACCAATTGACTTCGTATGGCATTTCCGCAGATGTCACCCCCAGTGGCAGCGACGATTCGGGCATGGAACTGGCCTTGCTGCACCATCCACCGGCGTGGTGGACGACCGGCAGTGTGCGCGCGGCGACCACCGTGACTTTGGCGCCGATCGATAGGGTGGCAGCAACGATTGCTGGGGATTTCAAGGCCTTGCAGGAGGCTGGCCTGACGGCTGAGTTGCAAGTTGGGCGCAAGACCGTGTGGACATCGCAGCAGGTGCTCGCTGGACACACCAGTCCGCTGACGCTGGACGTCGACATCAAGGAACCGGCGTCGAACTCCGAAGTAGCCTGGCTGTTGAGCATCGACAAGGACCGTTGGCAAGTGCCGGCGCTTGGGCTGTCCGTGCGGTCGGCGCGCTGGCAGGCGGCGGGTTGGTGGACCTATCCCAGCGCGAATTTGCAGGGTTGGCTCGATTTGCGGCCCCAAGGCGGCGCGCGGATTGAGGCGCGGCAAGTGTTGGTTGGCGGCAAGATTTTGGTCGAGCGCGCGCTGCCGTGGGTGGCCAAGGCGGTCAAGTTGCGCTATCGGCAGGTGCTGCGGCCGATCGAGGCTAAGGCCAGCCTGTTGTTTGACCGCAACGTGGTGCGCGAGTTTGGCGAAGTCGGTGGGGCCTACCAGGAGTTTGAGTTACCAGGGCCGGTGCAGCGCATCGCGGTCGAAGTGGCCACCCAAGCGGACGTGGTTGCGCTGGCCGATGTGGCGACCGAAGACATTGGCAACTCGTTGCGGTTTGCTGAGATCACCAAGGTCCAAGTGCAGTCGCCAGACGGCGTGTGGATTGCCATCGAAAACGTCGAGGCAAGCGTGGCAGCCGCAGGCAAGGCGGACGCTGGCGCCGCCGACACCAAAACAGGCGTTTCGTCGCCAACCGCGCCGCAGGGATTGTGCTCCAGTTCACCGACTAGCGACGGCCCATGGGCGACGTTGGTGGTACTGAGCATGGTGTTCGTCGTTTGGCGGTCGCAGCGCCGAGTTGCTTTTCGGCCCAATCCGTGTTCAAGATGAGCAAACTAGCTGAACATCATCCACTTTTGCGCGATCCACACAGCGGCACCCCATTGATGGCAGCCGACGCTGCCTTGGTGACGCGACTGCAAGGACTGGCGCAAATTCGGGCATTGCGCAATGAACATGCAGCGTTGGTGGATGCCAGTTTCGATGGGGCCTGGGTCGCCGTGGACCGCAAGCGGGCGTGGCTGGTGACTCAAGGAGTCGCAGACTTCATGCCGGGGGCGGCGGTGCTGCTACTCGAGGGCGATTTTGGCTAAGGAACTGTCCTCAACTAACTCGATCGATCTGGGCAACACAGGAGCGGCGAGTCGGCCTTTGGGGACGCGAGCTTAGCGACCAACGAAGCCAGCAAACGGAACCGGTCCCACAATGACTTATTCTGGGACAGTTCCCAAGCAAATGCCCATGACTCAGGCATTGCAGGACAGTTCCTCATGCGGAGCGCCAACTACTGCCCGCCGCCTTGAAACCACCGTCGGTGCGCACCAACCCTTTGCCCGGATTGGCCGCCAAATGCCGCAACACCCAGTACACCGCTTCGGTGTCCGCGCTACCCGCCGCGTTGCCAATTTCGGCCAACGCTAGGGTTTGACCGCGCCGCTGCTGCAGTGCCGTCACCACCCGCAGTTGCAGGTCAATGACCGCCTGCGCGGCCTTTTTACCGGCCTCCACGCCTGGTTGATGGTAAGCGTTAACGCCAATCCGATGGGCATAAATGCCAACTGCGCGCTCATACAGGGCAATCAACATGCCGATCGCCCGGGCATCGCAGCGCTGGATCGTGAGCGTCAGCGACGGCCGATCGGCGTCCGTCAGCGCGCGCCGGGTGCCCTGCAAGAAGCCCGACAAGTAATCGCCGGAAGTTACACCGGGTTCCACTTCCAAGACCGGACGGTCGGCGCCGCGATCTTGCAACACTTCGATAAACGTCACGAAAAAGTTTTTGACGCCATCGCGCAGTTGCTGAACGTAGGCGTGCTGGTCGGTCGACCCTTTGTTGCCGTAGACCGCAAGGCCTTGCAGCACCTCATTGCCCTGCAAATCCAAACGCTTGCCAATGGACTCCATCACCAACTGCTGCAGGTAACGCGAAAACAGCTCCAGCCGGTCTTTGTACGGCAGCACCACCATGTCGCGCTTGCCTGTCCCTCCAGTCGCCTCGTGCCAGGCAAATGCCAACCACGCCGCTGGGTTTTCGCGGGGCTGGCCGCGCCGGGTCTTGGTGTCCATCAGCGCCGCACCATCGAGCATCGCTGCGATATCCAGCCCTTGCAGCGCGGCTGGCAATAGGCCCACAGCGGAAAGCTCGCTAGTGCGGCCGCCAACCCAGTCCCACATTGGAAAAGTGTCCAAAAACCCATGCGATTTTGCGTGCTTGTTCAGCGCACTGCCTTCACCCGTCACGGCGACCGCGTGCTTGGCAAAGTCGAGTCCTTCGCGCGCAAAGGCCGCCGCTGCTTCGAGCATGCCGTTGCGTGTCTCTTGGGTGCCGCCGGATTTGGAGATCACAATTGCCAAGGTCGCCGCCAGCCCATCGCCAATCTGGTCGAGGGCGCGGTCGATGCCGTCGGGATCGGTATTGTCGAAGAAGTGGACCTTCATCTTGTCGGCAGCGGTCGTGAGTGCGGCACTGACAAACTGAGGGCCCAACGCCGAGCCGCCAATGCCGATGATCAAGATGTGGGCAAACTTGCCGCCTCGTTGAGGAGCAATGGTGCCAGCGTGGACCGCGTCAGCAAAGGCAGAGACTTGAGACAGAGCTGCTAAAATCGCTGTTTTCAAAGCGGGATCGGGGGCGAGGTCAGCGTCACGCAGCCAATAATGGCCGACCATTCGCCCTTCATCAGGATTGGCAATGGCCCCGCCCTCGATGGCCAGCATCGCAGCGCAACTAGGCGAAAATGCATCCAATCGGCCAAGAATGTCTGCCGGATCGGCGCCAGCTGGAAAAATACGCGACACGTCGATGGCGACGTCAGCGTCGGCATAGGTCAATGCGTCAAACAAATCAAGAGAATACTGAGACATGGCCCACCTGCAAGTCGTGCGGGTGGGTCAAGTGCTAGTCAGCGAACTTTCGCCGCCGCGCCAGAATCAAACCGCAGACGGCAACTATCGACCACAGCGTCCCGAAGTGCAAGCTGCGGCCTGATTGGCAAGAACTCGCTGAATTTCCACCGTTGCTGACGTTGCCAGTGGGTGCGGCGGCCGAACCATCCAAAGCGCCTAATGAGCTGTCCGATTGTGCAGAACCGCCGCCGTCCGCTGAATTACTGCCGCCTGTGTCGCCACTGGCATCCTTCAGTGCCATTTCCGCTGCGGTCTTGCACGCACCAGCATCGCACTGTTTGTTGACATCACAGGCAGTTTTGCTGATCATCGCGCCACTACAAGCGTTGGACTCGACCACGGCATTGCCCTCACAGGCGCGAACGGTCTTCGCCAGATCGGGGGTATGGATGCACGCGCCGACTGCGCAAGTGTCGTTGGTACACGCTTTGCCGTCGTCGCACGGATTGGAACTGCCGGCCAAGCATAGACTTTTGGCGCAATAGTCGCCCAGCGTGCAGGCGTCGCCGTCGTCACAATCGCTTGCGCTCGGGCCGTAGACGCACTCGCCATTGGTGCAACTATCGGTTGTGCAAGCGTTGTCGTCATCGCACTGCTTGACCGCTGCGGCGGAGCAATTGCCGTTCTTGCAGGCGCCGCCCGAAGTGCAGCCGTCGCCGTCTTCGCACTGACCATCTTTTGGTTTACTTTCACAGCCTTTTCCGCCACAACTGTCGGTCGTGCACACGTTGCCGTCATCGCACTCACCACTATTGGGCAAGTGGGTGCATTGGCCCTTGCTGCAGGCGTCGGCGGTGCAAGCGCTGCCATCGTCACAGCTTTTGGCGCTGCCGTTGCAGTCGGAGTTGGCGCACACATCGCCGGTCGTGCAGCCATCGCTGTCGTCGCAGGCCTTGGTGTTGGCCTTGTGGACACAGGCCCCGTTGCTGCAACTGTCGTCGGTGCAGGGGTTACTGTCGTTGCAATCACCACAGGCGACGGGTCCACAGGTGCCGCTGCCGGGCCCGGTTTTGCCGGCGGCGGTCTGGCACGGCGAGCTAGCGGGGCACGGGTTGTCTTTGATGTCCCCGGTCGTGTTGCAAGTCATACGCTTGTTTTGAAAGCACAAGTCGCCGGCTTTGGGCGCGGCCTTGGGGTTGTCTTCGCACAAGGCCACCACGCATTTGGGCTTGGGCGGCACGGCGGTGGAGCAAATGGCCCCGTAAGCGCCACAATTGGCCTCGTCTTTCAGGGCACCGTTGACGCAAGTAGCGATTTTTGCGTTCTTGGGATCGGGCAAACAGGTGGTCGTGGTGCCTTGGGCTGGGCAAAATACGGACACGCAGCGCACGCCCAAGTTGTCGTCTACACACTTGGCGCCATAGGCCGCGCAGTCGACCTTGCCGCAGTCTTCGCCAACAATGCTAGTGCCTTCGCAGTGTTTCTTGCAGGCCGGCGGCGTCTCGATCAATTTGCGGCGCGCGACGATGTAGTCTGGCGAGATCGAGCGCAAGTTGTAGACGCAACCGTAGGAACAGCCCTTGCATTCCCACGCATAGACGCTGCCAGACGGATTGCCTTTTTCGTACAAGAAAATGTGCCCAGCGCCGTCTTTGTTGTAGGTAAAGGCATCGGCGGGTTGGGCGTCGGCTTTGGGCGGGTGCGTCCACCACGTCGTTTGGCCGGTGAAATGCACGGTGCTGTACGGATGGTAGGCGACGTCGAGGGCCATCGGCTTGTCAACTTGCCAGGCCTTGCCGACGAAACCAGAGCAATCCGCGCCGTACGCGCCCGTGTGCGAGCAGTTGGGGCAGCCGCTGCTGCCGTTGGGGATGCACTTGCCTATGTCGGCCGCGCCCGGTTTCCATTTGGAGCCACCCCACCAATACGAAAACCCAGTCACCGTTTTGGCGATGTCGAAAATTTGATTGACAGTCATAGGGTTGGGCGCAGCATGGCTGCTTATCGGTACGGCGAGCGCGACCACTGCCAATAACTTAACAAATATCAATTGATAAATGTAAATTTTGTGCCGCTGATAAGTGTTCATCTGGTGGTTGCTCATGGGGCAAACCTCTCGATCACAATGCCTTGCGGCCCGCGGCACAGGTTCAACAGCGTGCCGTCGGCCAGCACCCGCGCGGTGCGGAATTGTTCTTCGGCGCCCACCGGCGCGCACAGGTCGAGGCGGGCCGCCACCTTGCCGTCCTCCTTCCACGCCACAGCTTGGCGCTTGCGGTCGACAGGCCGGTCATCAGGCCCGAACTTCACCAGATCGGCGACGATCCACACCCGCCCGCTCGCATCGCTATCCAGTTCGGCGATGGCCCACACCGGCAGCGGAAATTCGGCTTGCAGCGCCAATTTGGGTGCTTCCGTTGCACTTTGACCGACGGCATTGCCAGCGACGGCAACCTTGTCCGGTGGCACCCGCAGCGCACTCAGCAGCCACTTGCCGTCGCGACTGGGTCGACCCATCAGCTTGGGGTGGGCCAGATCGTCCAGGGCAATCAAGTAGGTGTTCTCCATTTCCAGCCACAACTTGCCAGCGTGCTGCCACAGCGCCGACGACAGCCCGGACTCGGTGATGGTGGCCTCCGTCAGCGACAGCGTTTTTTGCACCGCGCCGGTCACAGGGTCCAGCAACTGGACATTGCGGTCGACCAGCCGATCGAGCACCCATGGCTGGCCGCTGGCAGTAATCGCGATGTCCTGGGCCGTGCGCGAGGCTGGAATAACCCGCGTTGTTTGGCCGACTTGTAGTACGAGTATCCGCTGGTTGACTTGGTCGAGCAGCCAGACCCGACCCTGACCGTCACCGTCAAACGCCATCGGCGCTTCCAGGTTTTGCTCGCCTTGGGCAACGCGTCCGGCTTGATTGGGACCCGCGCCCCATGGCAAAACCGCAATTTCTTGGCGCCTCCAGCCCGAAACGGCAGAGGGCGCCGCAATCGCGGGCACGGATTTGCCTGCAAGTGCCGTTGGATCTGGGGCCGGTTGCACTGGTGCGGGGACCGCGGACGGGCTCGCTGCGGATGCCTCTGAATGGGCCGCAGGCACCGGTGCTTGCGTACACCCTACGCACAGCGCGGCCGCCACGAGCGCGGAAAACTGCAGTTTGGACAGTAACTTGGACATGAGTCCCTCGTTGTGGCCGCCAGTTTGGCAGCGCGGGATAATGGCGATTTTTGCGGTGAATGCGGCCAGTGTTGGCTGTTTTTAGTGCATGGGTGGGGCGGCGTGGCCCCGATCACGGCGTCGACGGGTGTTGGCGCAGCCTTGGGGGTCAAATGCTGTGGTGGATCCGGCGCGGCGAGCTCTAGACCTTGCCCAGTCGCCGTTGTGCCGTTACGCTGCGCCAGTTTGGGTGCCCAAGAGCGCCGACCCGCCAACCGACCGCTAGCTGTTGAAAAAGAAAGGACAACCGTGCTCCACGATCTCGTCAAATGGTGCTTTGAAAAATCCTTAGAAGGCGGGTACTTGGGCGTTGCCGGCCTGATGGCGATGGAATCAACTATCGTGCCGATCCCCAGCGAAGTGATCATCCCGCCGGCCGCCTATTGGGCGTCGCAGGGCAAGCTCACCTACTTCGGCGTTATCGCCGCCGGTACCATTGGCTCGGTCGTCGGGGCGGCGGTGATGTACTGGCTGTCACTGTACGTCGGCCGACCGTTGTTGGTCAAATACGGCAAGTATGTGCTGATTAAGCCAGCCAAAATTGAAGCCGCCGAGCACTTTGTGGCGCGTTACCAAACTGGCGGCATCTTTTTTGCGCGCTTGCTGCCGGTTGTCCGCCACTTGATCGGCATTCCTGCGGGCCTAGTGCGCATGCCGGTGGGGCCGTACTTGTTGATGACATTTCTGGGATCGGCGGTGTGGTGCTCGGTGCTCACCTGGTTTGGGGCGTCGGTGCTCGGCGATCACCCAGAATTGCTAAAAGATCCCGATGGATTGCTCAAGGTGCTCAAAGGCGAATCGCTCAAGATTGCGGCGGCGGTAGTGGTGCTCGCCGTGGCGTATGTGGCGATGGTTAAGATGACCCGGCCCCAAGAAGCGCCCAAGGCGTAGAGGCGGCTGCCTGCGATCCCCCGCTTTGGGCGCATCTCTGCGTCGCTGCGGCGCTTTCCTCCTTGCGGCGTACGCAAGTACGCCTCAGTCGTCAAGCCCCTTGCTCCTTGTCAAGCGACAGCGAGCGACAGCGAGCGACAGCGAGCGACAGGGCACTGGCATCCCAAATCGGGGGTCGCAGGGAATTTCGGTGGTGAATTTGGGCTGCATGGCCTTTTCAAGCCTTGTGATTGCGTTTTCTCGAGCCCTGCCAATTTGTTCTCTCGAGCCGGGCTACTTCGCTTTCTCCAGTCCTGCGCCTTCCTGCAACAACGTCTCCAAGAACGCCTCGACGCTGCTCAAGTTCCAGCCCATCCCCTTGTGAACCCCGCGAATGCGGCCCAGTGCATCGATCACGAAGAACGTCGGCACACTCTCGGTGTCCAGCGTCTCCATGGCGTCGGGGCCCGCCCACGCAATGGGCACGCCTCCCGGCAACTGGTCTTTGGCGTATTCGACAATGGCGGTCTCGTCTTTGTCGACGCTTAGCGCCACCGTCACTAGGCCTTTGCTGGCCAATCGCGCGTGCAACTCGGCAACCAGTGGCGCCGTCATCTTGCACGGCCCGCACCAGGTCGCCCACACATCGACCAGTAACACCTTGCGCGCCAAGGACTTGGGCTGCCTGTCCAGCCCAAACCAACGTTGAACGTCGATTGGCGGCAATCCTTGGCCGATACGCGGATCGCTGGCCCAATTCAGCTGCGCCGCGGGGACGGCCGGCTTGGGCTTAAGTTTGATCACCAGCACCTGATCAGTGTGGCCTTTGGCACCCTGCCCCGCTTGCACCGGTTCGGTGGAGGGCTCCAAATCGTGGGTGACGAACACGTCGCTACCCGCCCCACTGGCCGACGCGACCAGAGCCTGCACGCGGTACAACCCATTTGGAGCGGGGATGGCGACTACCCCATCTGTCCCCGACGTTTGCGTCGTCGTTTCCAGTGCTTGCGCCGAAGCATCGCCCAGTCGAAAAGTCGCCCGCACCTTGGTCAGCGGCTTGCCGTCGGCCAGCAGCTGCACTTTGACCAACGCCGGTCCTTGCCAACGCGCGGCTCTTTTCGCCACGGATGTCCGCGGCTTGACGACCAGCGGCCACGGCGGAGCCTGTGCCAACCAATCGCCGACAACCTCAAACACGGGCAAGTTGCTGGCAGAAACGATGACGCCAACGTCGGCCTGCGGTCGCAATTCTATTTTCCAGTCGGCCACTTGGATCGAAGCCCCATCAAGATTGTGAATGAGTACGGCGCCTTGCCCGCGCTGATGGCCAGTGCCTCCTGCGGCCTCAGTCGGCAGCGCGATTGCCCAATCATACCGCAGTAATTCTCCATTCTTGGCGTCGTCCACGAAACGCACGCCCAGTGTGTGAGCGGTGCCGCTCGCCAGCAGCGCAAAGCCAGCCTTGGCCACCAACAAGTCCTTGCTCGTCTCTGGAAACAAGCGATTGAGGGCGACACGAACCACACTGACGGTCAACTCACGGCCGCTGCGCTTGAGCTGCAACTCGACGGTGGTCCCCGGGGTACCACGAATGTGTTCAGCAACTTGTGGCACTTTGACGTCGGCAGGCGCCGGCCACTGGTCGACACGGACGATCTGATCACCCGCAGTAATCCCGGATTTTTGCGCGGGACCACCGGCCACCATCGCTTGGGCATAGACCCCATCTGGCCTAGCTTCGAGTACTAAACCGATGCCGCCTGGGTTTTGAGGCGGCGCTGGTTTGGCGGCAGCCTGACGAAAGGGCCACGCCGGCGTCGGTTGGATGGCTACTTTGGCCTGTTCGGCAGAGGCAACGCCAAAAGCAGCGACCGTCGCCACTGGTACTCCGGCTGCCCATGCCAGAATAACTCGACCGATCCGCGCACGGAACGGAGCGTCGAGTCGGCCTGCAAAGTCGCGAGTTTGCGACCCACCAAGTAAGCAATGGGCCCAAGAGCAAAATCGACTAGATTTTGCTCGGGCCGCAACCAGGCGGGCGCGAAAATTCATGGGACAATGCTCCGGTTCGCTCAAAAGGCTTGGGATTGGGGTCAGATTGCGCGCTGGCGGGCGCAACGCAAGCGAGCCTGTTGTTTTGATTCGCTTAGTCAATTGGCGGTGCCAAGGCGCAGCGAAGTGACTTGCTCGCGCACCAGTTGGCGCACCTTGACAATATCAAAGGGCTTACCCAAACAGGGACGCGTCGTAGCTGCCAGTAACTCATCGGCATTCGCTGCAAAAGCGCCACCGGTGACGAAAATGAACCGTTGCGCTGTGCTGGGCGACTGCGACTTAATCTGCCCGAACAGTTCGAGTCCGCCCAGTTCTGGCATCATGGCATCGCACAACACCACGTCGAAATTGTCGCCTGCCAGCAAACGCCGCAGCGCCGCCAGTGGGTTGGTCTCGACCAGCACCTCGTGTTCGCCACCAAGGATGCGCTGCAAAATGCCGGCCACGAAGGCATCGTCGTCGATCACGAGCAACCTACCGCGCAACGCTTTGGGTGCGTCCTCAAGCGGCAGCCCCACCCGGCCATCTGCTTGAGCCGTCGGCAGGCACACCGCAATCCCAAACGCCCCTTCGTCGGCAATCGGCCGGAGCACGCCGCCGTAACCGCGCAGAATATCAGCACAAACCTGCACGCCTGTCGTCGGCGTCACTGACGGCGCCCGGCCCGTTGGCGAGGCAATCAGCATGTCGATGCGAGCGGGTAGAGCACCGCGAATCTCGATGGCGACGGTGCCAGAGCGGTGCAGGACGTTCAGAGAAATGGACTGGCGCGACGTCCGTAATTGTCTTAAATAACTAGCAATATCCAAAAACAGGTACAGGATCGCTTGACACAATCGCGACTCATCGGCCACCACGCTGGGCACCGCTGCCAACGTTTCGGTCAAGGTCGCCACATCTTGCAACTGGTGACTCGACAAGCGCAAAGCTGAGCGCAAAGCGACTCGCACATCGATCGGCCGCGGCTGAGCCGTGCTGGGCATCGACAATGCACGAAAATCGGCCATGACGCCGCGAACCCGTCGCGCTCCCTGGGCCGCTTCGCTCAGGAAGGCACCCACAGCGCCCAATTGCGCGGCGATTTCGACCAGCGTTTCGGCCAGCTGTTCGATGTCACCGCTGTGACTGGGCGCCCGACTCGAAGCCCGCAGCTCGTCGATCATCGACTGGGTACCCGGCAGACGTTCGCAGGCCAGTTCCAAGCTGCCCAGCAGGTGCGCCAGCGGGTTATTCAGCTCATGGGCCAGACCTGCCGCTACCCGGCCTAAGGTGGCCATGCGGTCGGCAGACGCCACTTTGGCTTCCATCGCGCGCCGATCCGTCAGGTCGTGGACAATAGTCAACTGGGTGGCCAAGCCGTCAATCGAAACGGTTAGCGATGTCAACTCGGCAACGCCCCAGTGGCCATCTGCGCGCCGCACACGGCGTTCTACGGGTGGCAGCACGGCACCGGTGGCCGTCCGCTGCAAGCGCGCGTGCCCGGCTACTCGCTCCTCGGGCGCAAAGAGTGTCTCAATGAGTTCAACGACTTGCCGGCCAACAATCTGTTCAACGCTCAGGCCGACATAGGTGCACACAGCGAGGTTGGCATACACGACGACGCCGCCGCGATACGCCAACATCCCGGCCGGCAGGCAATCGATGAGAATGCGAAAGCTCTGGTCGTTAAGGCCATCGACCCACTGAGCGGGCAGTCCGGTCTCGGGCCCAAGAGGCGCACTTGCTGAGGACTTGGCCGACGCATCAGTTGCCACAACCAAGTACTCCGCGTTCGACTGTTGCGGCCTACAGGCCAGCCTTGCAATTGTCTGATTTCTTGATGCAATCGAACTTTGTCATGCAAGTCACGCACGGGGCTCCGGACGGGGCGCTGAGACAATTGGCTTTTCCAGACTCCGCTGAATTCGTTACGCAATTGACAAAGGTGCAATGACCAAGGATGCCGTAGCAACCGCCGCACGCTGCTGTTACGCCTTGTTTCTTTTCTTCAACCAAGCACTTGCCAATGGCGGTTGCGGCGCTGGCTTCGTCTGGCTTGGAGATATTGGCCAGTAAACAACTCTTGACGTCGTCGCTAAATTTGGCAGCTTTGGTCGCGTCTTCGGCCAAAAGCGACAAGTAGGTCTTGTCGGCCGGGCTCGTGCAGCCTTTGGCGGCGGTGCTGCCGCTGTCTGCGCTACCACCATCGACCGCCCCGCTGTCGGGCTTGACATCGCTGCTTCCGCCGTCGGTGCTGCCACCGTCGGCGCCAGCGCAAACTCCACAGCCCATCTTGGTCACTTTACCGACGCAAATGCTATCCCAAGCGGTGGTGCAGCAGTAGTTGTCTTGGGCACATACGCACTTTTGGACGTCCTTTTTGACGCAGCCTGGCGCTTTGCCGGCGACACAGCAGTCCTGGGTGCTGGACACCTCACTAAAATCGACGTCGCTGCCGCCATCGGGGCTGCCGCCGTCTGTGCCGCCGCCGTCGACGGCCGCGCACTTGCCACAGTTGAACGCATTGACGTTGCTCACGCACACATTGTCCCAACTGTTTGAACAACAAAAGCTGTCCTTAGCACACACACATTCGACAATGGCCGGGTCCATGCAGCCCGGTGCCGAACTGGTCTTGCAGCAGTCTTGGCTGCCGATGACGTCGGTTTTGACATCGCTGCTGCCGCCGTCGCCGCTGCTATCGGTCGAGCCGTCTTTGAGCGGCAAGACGTCCGACGAGACGTCCGACGAGACGTCCGACGAAATGGCGTCGGTTTTTACGCCTTCACCGCTACTGCCATCGACCATGATCACGTCGACTGCGGCCCCATCACCCTTGCCATCCATGCCCGCAGTGCCACCGCCATCAGCAGCAACGGCCCCATCACCGGTCGCTTGACCGTCGCCGGCCATCCCGCCGTCAGAGCCGGTGGCACCGCCATCTGCGCCGGTTGCGCCTGCGTCAGAACCGGTTGGTGCGGTGTCCGCCGTTCCAGAACCGTCCGTTGGCGTAACCCCTTGGCTAAGGTCAACGCCGGCCCCGCCAGTACCACCGCCAGAACCACCGCCACCAGCACCTACACACGCCGATGCGATTAGCGAAAGCGCCAGAATCGCCACGGTGCGGGCCGGGACCGAATCTAGCCAAGTTTGAAGGGGATGCCGGCTCATGGGGGACTCTTGTGACGCGGTTCGGCGCCGTCGCGCAGGGTAACGATTTGCCAATGCGTTTGCAATTTGGGCCCATGGCGGCGATCCAGACTCAAGTTGACCGCTCCGCAGTTGCCGACGACGCTACGCACGGGCGACAACAGGCGTTGCCGGTGACTGCGAGTTCTTGCATGCACGGAAAATTCTTGTTGAATGGCAATATTGGCTCACCCAGCTTGCTGGCCCAGCGCGCCCGCCCCTGGTTGCGAGCTGGCAACGGTGGTCAGCCCAAAGTTCTCTTGATTACAGCGGCATGGGGCCAAGGAGAGTACGGCGAACAAGGGATCCGCGATGCCCTCAACGCGGCCGGAATTGAGTCGAATTGGTCCGGCGGTTTTGACCAAAACATCTTCAACCTGTGTGCATGGCACGTTTGGCAAGACTACTTGGCGCGCCACCCGCGGACTGCCGCGGTCGACGCCGAGATTCGGGCGGTACAGGACGCAACGCGGCGGTTTTACGTCGAAAAAACGAGCTTTCACGCGCAGCGCATTCGCCAAGCCGCGCGGTTTGCCCGCGACAAGTTGGGCGATTTCGAAATCGGGCGCTTGCCGATGGTCCAGACCGAAAGCGTGCAAGCGGCGGCAGCGATGTCCGGACGCGACGCACTGCGGCGGGCGCTGACGCGTGAACTGGTCCACGATCTCACAGATTTGGTGGAAAACGATCGGCGCATGATGGCCGCTCTGGCCGAGGAAGACGAAGTGGTGGCCGCGCGCACCGGTTTGCGGGTGGACAGCGACTGGCTGAAACAACAACGGATGCTTGCGGAGCGGATCTTGAGCGCCGACGTGGTGGTGCTTTTGGGTGGTGATCCCGATGCTCTGCTCAATTCATTGCGGTTTTTTGACCTTGCGCCAGCCCTTTTGGAGACCTTGCGCCGCGGCGCCACGATCATCAGTGTCTCGGCTGGTTCACTGGTGCTGTGCGAACGCATGATTATCTATGACAATTACTCGCCAGATCCCAATCGGCGCGAGTTTCGCCTTTATGATCGTGGTCTTGGACTCATCAGCGGCCTGCAAATCCTGCCCCACTGCATGGACCGCATTCACACCGACGACGCTGACAATCTGGCTTACCTGGCGCGCAGGTTTTCTAGCCACTTGTGTGTCGGCTTGAACGAAGAGAGCTTTCTTTTGGTCGATCCGGCTGTGCCGCGCGCCTATTCCGTGGGTAGCCTTGACGGTGTGTTCGTATTCGGTGCTGATGGCGTCAAATGGCGCTATAGTAAAGGCGAAATCCTCAATCTGCGCCGCTAGAGCACCGATCAGATTCCATCTGATTCTGTGCTCATTGCTTGTTTCGTGGGTCGCGAACTCGCGCCCGAGGCGTCTCGCCGCTCCATTCCCGATGGAAACCAATCGCATTTTGGTGTCGGGACACCTGGTTTAGGCTACAGACCGCGGCCGGTGGTGCTTGCGCTGACAGGAATATGTGTGGTGCTCTAGACACTCCATGAGTCTTGGGGAGCGATTTGGGCGGCAATACGCCTCAGCGGATTGGTGAGTCAGCTGAATAAACACAGCCTTTGCCCCAGACACCCACGCCGCTGAGCAGCTCAGCCTCCAAAACCGGAACTCAACAGCGGCCCCGTCCGCCGCACGCCATCGGCCTGACGTTGGGAGATTTCGGGCCGTATCCACGCCTTTGGAATGTCGCTCAACAGCCGAGTCGGCTTGCAAAATAGCCAACCTTGGCCCTCTTGAACGCCAAGGCTGCGCAGGAGTTCGTACTGGGCAAGTGTCTCAATTCCCTCAGCAATCACGGTCTTTCCGATACTATGTGCCATGTTAGTGATCGCGCGCACGATCTCGAGATCAGACTGACAGTCGACGATGCCGGCCACAAAACTGCGATCCACCTTGAGCGTGTCGATGGGCAGCCGTTGGAGATGCGACAGCGACGAGTAGCCGGTGCCAAAATCGTCCAAATGCACGCTCACGCCAAGCAGCCTGAGCGGCTCGAGCATCGATGCCGCGCGCAGCCAGTCGCGCATCAGAGCGCTTTCGGTGATCTCGAGCACCAAGCGCTCGGCTGGGAATTGGTGATACTGCAGGGCCGCCAAGATCTCGGCCACCAGTCCCGGTTCCCATAGTTGTCGAGCAGAAATATTGAACGCCAACCGCAAGGTCCCGTGACGATTCGCCAACTGACGCTCATTGTCTGCCACCGAACCCAAGGCCAAATTGAGCAGGTGACCTCCCAGTTCAACGATCAGCCCAGTTTCTTCGGCGACTGGAATGAACTTATCGGGCGACACCGCGCCGCGAACCGGATGCTGCCAGCGTGCCAGCGCCTCGACGCTGACAACCAGACCCGTCGACAGTTGAACGATGGGCTGAAAGGCCATGTGCACTTCGCCGCGCTTGATCGACTGACGCAATTCGCTCTCCAACTGGAGTTGTTCCACTGCCATGGCGTGCAGGCCGCTGTCGAACAGCTTGTGACGGGCCTTGCCACCCTCTTTGGCGCGGTACATCGCCAAGTCGGCGTCACGAATCAGGTCTTCCGGGCTGGTGTGTCCCGGCCGGTACATCGCAATGCCGATGCTGGCCGTGACGACCAACTCGGTGTTGGCCAAGGCGACCGGCATCGACAATGCCTTTTGAATGCGCTCGGTAATCCGCATCGCCGCCGCCGCGCCACCGATGTCTTCGAGCACGACGCAAAACTCGTCGCCGCCGATGCGCGCCACGGTATCCGTGGGCCGCACGGTGTGCCCCAGCCGATTGGCCATCTCGACCAGCAAGGCGTCGCCGGCCAAGTGACCCAGACTGTCATTGACCAGCTTAAACCGGTCTAAATCAATGAAAAGAACCGCGAATTTGCGCGACGAATTGCGTTGTGCCCGCGAAGTCGCCAAAGTAATGCGATCCAAACAGAGCACGCGATTGGCCAGCCCAGTCAGGCGGTCGTGCAGGGCGTCGTGGACCAACTGGGCTTCCGCTTGCTTGCGCGCGGTCACATCGGTCAACGAGCCTGCCATCCGCACTGCGGTGCCCTGTTCGTCGCGGGTCACTAAGCCACGACACATCACCCAGCGGCACGAACCGTCGGTGTGCACGATGCGGTGCTCGTGCTCCAAGTGCGGAGTAATGCCATCGGCATGGGCGGCAATCGCGGCAGCAAAGGCATGGACATCGCTAGGCAGGACCAGCGCCATCCACGCCTCTGGGGTATTGGTCATGCAGCCATCCGGCAGACCGGCCATGGCGGCCCAGCGCGGCGACACCCACAGCTCGCCCTTGACCAGATCCCAATCCCAAATGCCATCATTGGCACCAGCAGCCGCCAACTGATAGCGTTGTTGCGACAACCGCAAGGCATTTTCGGTAGATTGGCGCTGGACCGCGAAGCGCAGGGACCGCACCAGTTGGGTGTGTGAAAACCGCCCTTTGACCAAGTAGTCCTGAGCGCCCTCGCTCAGCGCCAGAACGGCCAATTCCTCTTCCGCTAAACCACTTTGCACCACAATCGGCGTTTGCGGCATGTGGCTTTTGGCGGTGCGAAAAGTCAGCAAACCCTGGCTGTCTGGCACGCACAAGTCGATGAGCACCACGTCGGGCTGCTGGTGGCGCGCTGCATCGATGAGTTCGCTAACGGTACCGGCAAAGCGCACATCAAGCTCAAGCGCGCCGTCCAGCGTCAATGCGTCTTCGATAAACAGTCGATCGGCCTCGGTGTCTTCCAGAACCAGCACATTCATCGCTTTCTTCATGATGGCACCCTCGAAAATGTGGCCATGGCGTTAGGAACTGTCTTCAAATAACTCGATCGATCCGGGCAACACGGGAGCGGCGAGTCGGCCTTTCAGGACGGGAGCTTAGCGACCAACAAAGCAAGCAAACGGAACCAGTCCCACAATGACTTATTCTGGGACAGTTCCCTACCCACGTCGAACCGGAAACACCGGGCTAATTTCATGAATTCGTGCCGGTATGCACTGTCGCCCCCACTCATGATCGCTCTTGGGTTGTCGTTTCAAGGCAAACTGCTGACGCAGTGACGACAGCGGGCACCGTAAAGTAGAAGCGCGCACCCTGCCCGTGGGAGCCGTCGACCCAGATGGTGCCGCCCCAGCCGTGAACCGTCTGCGCGCATACCGCTAAGCCAATACCGCTGCCCGGCGCGGCGGGAGGTTGGGCGCCGCGATCAAACATGCCGAAAATACGCCGCCGGTCTGCGATTTCCACCCCGGCCCCGTTATCGGCAACACACAGGCGCCACAGCAGTGGGATGCCTGCTAGCTCTTCGGGCTCGGCGCTGACCTGCACGATTGGGCGATCGCGAACAAATTTGAGGCTGTTGCTGATCAAGTTTTGCAAAACAGTAGCAAGCTCGTCAGCCGGCACCGCAACTTGGGGCAGATGATGGCCCGCTATGTGCGCATCGCGATTGGCAATCGCCGCGTGCAGGTCCTCCACAGTGCGCCGCAAGACTTCGCCGACATCGGTGGGGCCTGCCACGGCCGCAGCGGGCACTTGCGCAGGCTGAACTGCAATCGGCATCTGAGCCCGGTGATGCATTCTGTGCTGCATCCGTTGGGCGGCACCGCGGGTCTTGTCGATCAGCTGCCGCGCCTCTAAGGGCAGGTCGGCGCCATAGCGAAACATCAGCGTTTGCAGATAGCGGTCGACCGAGCGCAGCGGCTCGTGCAGGTCGTGCAAAGTGGTTGCATTGCGGGTTAACAGTTGATCAGGCCGTTCTGTTTGACCCGGCACAGGCGGCACGGCGGGCGCGTCTGCTGGGTACAGGCGGTCCGGCGTTGGCCAAATGGTGGTCGCAGTGCCGGTCGAACTCGGGCACAAACTGTTGGGGTAACTAGCTAGATACAGGCTCAATTCTGCCAGCCCGGCCACATCGAGCGCCACCACCAGAGCAACCTGCGCCCGAGCCGCTTGCATTGCGGTGGCCAACAGCGCTTGCGGTTTGCGCTCGGCTGTCACAATTACGCTGCGAACTTGAGGCATTCGCCGTTGCACAGCCGCTACGATGGCCCACGTCTCCGCCCACGGTTGATCGCGGCGGACAACGCAGAGGTCAAACTCGCCCGCGATCAGCGCTTCGGCAAAAGCCACGGCGTCGCCGACAGCGCAAATCTGCGCCTGAGGGTACTGCACGCGAACAAGCGTGGTCACCATAGTTCGCGACGCAACGTCGGCATCGATGAGCAAGCAGCGCATCAGCACACCAAACGACAACAGTGAAATGGAAGGAAGGCGATGCCGCGGGGGAACGGCCGCACAGCGCCGCACAGCGTTTGGTGAGAGTAGCGATGTTCTAGTATCGTGTCAAGTCGTAAAGCCATTCAATTGACACGGTGAATTGCGGTTTGAGGCATTGTTGGTGCCAGTCTGCGCTTGCTGCAAGACGTCGCTGCGCCTACCCTAAGATCCAGCCCAGCACGGGCGTCGAGCCATCGCCATGGAAGCCGAAACCACCACGCTTCAACCCGCAGTAGTGCCGCCGGTTGGGGTGGGACCCACCGCAGACTCGTTGAAATTACGCAAGAAAGCCTCGTGGGCACCCGTCCTGATCGTGGCGTTGGTCATCGCCATCGGCTTGGCCGTGGTTGGCACTAGCACTTCGGGCGGCGCGGGCATGTACAACTACACTCTGGCCCAACTAGCGACCCAGCAAAGTGAAATTGGCCAGCGCGAAATCAAGGTTGCCGGCAAGGTGGCCAAGGGCAGCGTGCGCGGCGAACCGGGCGGCAAGGACTTTCGCTTTGATCTGGAGGACGGTCAGGGCCACCGGGTAGCCGTGGCCTACACGCGCTTACTGCCCGACCCGTTTGAAGAGGGCCGCGAAGCCATCGTCCAAGGACGCCTGGACAACGGCGTGATCATGGCCTCGAACCTGACGGTGAAGTGCCCAAGCCGCTATGCAGATGCCCAAAACATGAGCGAGGCGGATCAGCAAAAGTATTACCAAAAGGAATACCAGAAGCATAAGGCTGCGAATACACCAATTAAAGCGGAAGCAGCGCCGTAGCGAGTAGGTGCAAACGCGGATTCAGAAACACCGATTTGAGACATCGTACGGCTTGTCTGTAAGCCGGAGCCAGCGCTGAGACCGCTGAGACCGCTGAGACCGCTGAGACCGCTGAGACCGCGCACCTTGACCGATGGCTTCGTTTTTGTTCCGATACGCGCAGGAGGCATACCGTGTGCGGCAATTCTAGTAGGCTTTTTGCGATCGCTATTGGGACTGTTTGTCTTGCGGTAGCGATGGTTAGTCCTCGCGACGCGCACGCTGGGCGGCGACCGTTTTTTTGGACTTGGGACACGGAAGTGATGCCCGAACGCGGCGTCGAATTAGAAACGTGGTACACAGAGCGCATCTCGCGCAAGCCCACCGACCAGACCCAAGTATGGGCGGCGCCGATCGTCGGCTTGACCGACCGCTTGGAACTGGCGCTGCCTCTGGAGTGGTCGTATTGGCAAGCCAAGAAATTTACGCAATTTGACTGGTACGGCGCCGAGTTGCGCTGGCGCCTCAATGACCCCGACCGCGACGTCGCTGGCCCGTTGACTGGGTTGGTGCGGTTTGCCGTCCATCGGCCCGTGCGGCAGCGCGACGTGTTGCGAATCGAGGCCAATGCGGTCGCTTCTTACGAACCTACGGTGCGCTGTAAGGTCAATCTGGACGGCGGCCTGATTGCGATCACCAATGGCCAGGAGATCTACTACACCTACGCGGGTGGCGCATCGTGCAAGGCACTGGGAGAATTGCGCCTTGGTGGTGAGGTTTTTGGCGAGATCGTCCAAGAATCCGCGGTTGGGGTGCAAAAGCTGACCATGGTAGGCCCCAATCTCGCCTTGACCCACGGCCGGTTTTGGCTCACCGCCGGCATCCTGTTTGGGGTCACCGAGTTTTCTCCGCGAGCCATGTCACGGCTGATTTGGGCGATTTCGTTTTGATCACTTGGCATTTGTCCCAGATATCAGGAGGTTGAGAATGAGCAACCGCAGGCCAATTTGGGTCACCTTCGCCGTGTGCAGCGTCATCGCCATGGGGTTGGTGGGCAGTCGAGTCATGGCGGCGGCGGCAGCGGGCAGCGTCTCTGGCGTAATTAAGGTCACGCTAAAGGGCGCGGCCAAACCGAGCGCAACGGGCGTTGTCGTTTATCTGGTGGGGTTTACGGAACCGGCACCTGCAACCAAGGCGGAAATGCAAATGGAGGCCAAAGGCTTTATGCCGCAGGTCGTCCCGGTGACTGCAGGCCAGACCATCGATTTTCCCAACCGTGACTCCGTGTACCACAACGTGTTTTCGGCCTCGGCGACCAAGCCATTTGATCTGGGCCAATACCCACAAGGCGAGTCCAAATCGCGGCTGTTCGGCTCACCGGGCGTCATTGACGTGTACTGCAACATTCATCCGCTGATGGCAGCGACCATCTTGGTGTTGCCCAACCGCAAGTGGACGGTAGTCGGCAAAGACGGAAAATTCAGCATCGACGCCGTACCCGTTGGCAAGTGGACGCTGTACGCCTACAGCCGCTTCGCTGACAAGCCGATCAAACGCGAAGTGACCATCGAAGCGGGCGCTAACCTGCAACTGGATTTGGCGATTGACGAAGTGCGCACCGAGTCGCCGCACTTGAACAAGTTTGGCCAGCCGTACAGCAAAGACGGCGGCTATAAATAGCGGGTGAGCCCAGCGAGCTTGCACGGATAGCAGCGAGTCTGGGCTAGTAGCAGCGAGTCTGGGCTAGTAGCAGCGAGTCTGGGCTAGTAGCAGCGAGTCTGGGCTAGTAGCAGCGAGTCTGGGCTAGTAGCAGCGAGTCTGGGCGGAACCGGTAGCAGCAAGGGGCGAAACGAATGGGTTCACTGCGGGCGCGACTCGTCGCGATCTTGTCCATGGTTGCGCTGCTTGCCGTCGGCATCCTCGTGGTCGCCGCTCAGCACTTGATGGAGGACCGCGCTGAACAGCAGGCGCGCCTAGATTTCGAGTCGGCCAAGGACCAGCTAGACCGCAGTTTAGCATTACGTTACGAGGCCTTTCGCTCGATCTCCGACCTGAGCTATGTGCTGCCGGTATTTCGGCAAGTGGCCACGGGCACCGACGACGCGGCCGATTTTGGCTTGGGCTCTGAAGAATCCGACGCCGATCGTACTTTATTACTGCACCGCAATTTGGTGGACGCGGATTGGAGTTGGGCGCGCCAAGCGGGCGCTCAGGCGCTGGTGGCAGTCGCCGACGGCAAAGGCAGGTTGCTGTATTCGACGGCGGCGCCGACCAATGTTGGGCAGTCGCTGATGAAGCTGTCGGCGATTCGCGACGCCTTGGCTCCCGATGACGTATCACTGACCACTGCGCCGGGCAGGCCGCCGGCAGCACCGCACGACAGCGGCGCGATGGCGATCGATGGTCGCGATCCGCTGCTGATCGAGTCCGGCTTGCTGCCTGCGCCCGGCGCGCAGGGTCTGCATGTGCTTCTAGTTCGCGCGACCCTACTTGGCGGCCAACCCAAGGCGCTGTTTGTGCAATTGGTGCGGGCTAAAGATCTGCTGGCCGACGTGGCGCTGGCGGGCCGCGGCGTGCATATGGCCTTGTACAATCACGACGGCAAAGCCGAGGGTGATATCCCCATCGCGGTGACCAATTCGGTGATCAAAGGTGCGGCTCACACCACCGTGGCCCACTTGCACGAAGGCCGGCGTTGGCTGGCCTACAAGCACTTGCTGCAAGACATTGAAGCCCGCCGCACGATTGGCAATCTGGTGATTGCCCGCGACGTTGACACGGGCTTTGCGGCCCTTTTGGCGGTCCGCGATGCGCTGGCTTTGGCCGCGTTGGCGTCGCTGTTGGTCGCCATGATCGCGGGTGCAGTGTTTGCGCAGCGGTTGGCCAAACCGGTGATGGCGATTGAACGCGCGGCGACCCAGGTAGCGAACGGCGACTTGGACGTCCAAGTGGCAGCGGTGGGGCCCACCGAGATCAAGCTGATGGCCGTGGCCTTCAACGCGATGGTTCACGGCCTGCGTGAGCGCCAAAAGCTGGAGCGCACCTTCAAGCGCTATTTGGCGCCGGAGGTGGTCGACTACTTGCTCACCAATCCAGAGGCGCAGCAAGGCGGTCAGCGCCGCAATTTGACTGTAATGTTCTCGGATATCGCCGGATTCACCACTTTCGCTGAAGTGCGACCGCCCGAAGAAGTGGTCGAAATTTTGAACACTTACTTGTCGGAACTGGCGAGCGCAATTTCAACATCGGGCGGTGTGGTCGACAAGTTTATCGGTGACAATGCGATGGGGTTCTTTGGAGCGCCGATTCCGCGTCCAGATCACGCCGCGCGGGCGTGTTTGGCCGCCGTGGTGCAATTGGCTGCGGTGCAACGCATTGGCGAGGTGGTGCGCGCCAAACCGTGGCCCAAATTGACGGTGCGAATCGGCATCCACACCGGCGATATGGTGGTTGGCAATGTTGGCGGCTTGGAAACGCAGGATTACACGGTGGTGGGCGACGCCGTCAATCTGGCGTCGCGCATCGAAGGGGTCAACAAGGTCTACCACACCCAGTTGCTTTTGACCGAAGAGACCAAAGCGGCAGTGGAGGCGAATCCAACTTCCACGTTTCGGTTTCGCGAAATCGATGTCGTGCGCGTGGTTGGCAAGCAGACGCCGATACGCCTTTTCACCATCGATGGCTTGGCTCAGGGCCCCAGCGCGCTAAGCGAAGAGGCCACGCAAGCCTATGCGCTGGGTTTATCAGCCTACCGGGCTGGCGGTTTTGGCCAAGCAGCGGCGCAGTTTCGCCATGCCAATCAATTGGCGCCAGCCGATGGTCCAAGCGCTGAATTAGCCAATCGATGTGCACTCTTGCAAGAAAATCCACCGCGCGACTGGGATGGCGTGTGGAATTTGACCGCCAAGTGAGCCGCGGCCGGCAACCGACCAGCGGAGCCAGCGCAGTCCCCAAATTCCCCACCGAAATTTTCTCCGGGCCCCCGATTGGGGTTGCAAATCAAGGAGAAGTGAAGCCCGGAGCGGAGGCGGCCTCCGAGGCCGTTGAGCACCGGACTGGAGCGCCGACGCCGAGTTGCGCCGCAAGCGGGGGACCCGAGAGTCGGACCCGCCTTGACGTCACGTGGCTTCTGTGCGACCTACCGCCCATGATGCCTGCGATTGCCCCACCACTGCCGCCTGATGCCCACCGATTGCCAACGCATGGGTCACAGGCACGGCAGTTTAGGCCCACGGTCATGCTTCTTTGCGCTGCGTTGCTGGCGCCGGTGGCCTGCCGCGATCCACCGGAATTGGTGCTGCAAAATGCCCGCGAGTCGCTGGCAGACTTGAACAAGACCGCCTGTTCGGCCAAAGAACGGCTACCTGAAGCGATTGCGGATTTTTCGCGCTTTGTCGAGCCCAAAGCGGCCAAAATCATTGCCTTGGCCCCCGAAGTGGAAAAGCGCAGTGCCGGGCAATTTACGGTATTCGTGACGTGCAAACCGCCGCCGACGATTATCCCCGACGGCGACGTCATCAAAGTCGAGACCGGCGAGAAACGCAGCGTGGTTCGGCTCAAGAAGAAGAGTGGCAAAGGTGAGGCGGAAGTTCCGCTGGTGCTGGTCGATGGCCACTGGAAGCTGGATTTGCTGGAAATGGAGTCGTTTGCCAAGTCAATTCAGCTGCATTAGGCGCTTGGTGGCATGGCGTTCTGATCGCAGACCGCGCTGGCGAGCATGTGCGGGAGTCCTTGCGTTGGGCTGTGGCTTGGGCGGCTGCGCCCGCGGCCCGGAATTGCTGCCCAGCGACCTCGAGACTGCGCTGAAAAACGGCAATCAATCCGCGGTTTTTGAGTTGATCACGGTGAGTTCTCGACCCTACTTGGCGGCGTTAACTTCGGCGCGTGGCAAAGCTGGTGTCGGCCTCGGCACGATTACGCAACCAACAGTTATCAAAAAGATTTCGCCTTCAGGGACGCGATTGGTCCTTGAAGTTAGCGCCGGCGCCATGGTGCGCGATTGGGTGCTAGTTCGCGAAGGCGGTCGTTGGCGACTGGACCTCAATGAGACGGCGGTCAGGCGACCGTGGAACCTGCCCTAGGAACTGGCCGACAATTGCTCTCTACGGACCTGACCAATTGAGCTCTCAGCGGGGAGAATTCCCGAACAAAACTGGAGCGGCGGCACGCCCTGGGCGACCGCTCGCGACCCACGAAACAAGCACTGAGACGCCGAGCAAATCCCATTTGATCGGCTCTCTTCAGACCTGACCCATTGAGGTCTCAGCGGGGAGAATTCCCGAACAAAACTGCAGCGGCGGCACGCCCTGGGCGACCGCTCGCGACCCACGAAACAAGCATTGAGACGCCGAGCAAATCCGATTTGATCGGCTCTCTACGCCATGCCACCTGGTGTTTGATTGCCCATGCCGCCCACTACCGGGCCGACAGGGACAAACGGCGGCACAAACGTCGGAATTGGCCCAAAACCCAGAACATTAGTGACCATCGTGCTAGCGGTCCAAATCGTGAAGCACTTGTTGACAGCGACCGAGACCGACTCAAACAGCTCTGCATGATGCTGGGCTTTGGGATCGCCCAGTTGGCCGACCATTTGGCCCTTCAGTGCAGAATCTTGCAGCGACGCATTGACCTGAACCAACGCCACAATTGGACATGGGACATTGGGCATCGGCGGCGCCATCGGCCCCGGGAAAGCAGCAAAAGCGGGGTACCACGGCATCCCGGCGACCTTGACGCTGCTCTGCCAGGACGTAAAGGCCGTGCCGACCACGGTTGCGATGATCCGCGAATATTTGGCTTCGTTGGCGGTGGCTTTTGGACCTGAGGCCAGGATCAGCGGAGTCAGCGGTGGGCCGACCAACATGCCGCCGGCGGCGACGGGACCGGCAATGTTGACCATGGTTAGGCAGACGGTCGAGTGGTATGTGCTCCACCCTTGGCAGATGGCGTCGCAGATTCCGTCGATATACTTCTCGAATTTTCCAGAGATCGTGCTGACAGTGTCAACGTGGTACTTGTTGACGGAGGCCGGCACAAACAGCTTGCTCGGATCTGGGACCGCCATCCGTTCCGACGGTTTAAAGGAATCGGTGTACTGCTTGGCCTTGGGGTTGCCCTGCGGCTGCTGCCAATCGACTGGAAGCTTGATCGCGAACGACTTGAACTTCATCTTGGCCAGATTCTTCATCATGGACGATTGTGGGGCAGCCATTTTCAACTCCTCATTTCTACTTGAGTATCGGCGATTGTAGCCCGCGGCGTCGCCGTCCTGACCACCCCAAGGCTAGCGGGGCAAGCGGACGGCGGCAAGCGCCGAATCGACAACCCTATCCGTGGTGGAGACTAATGGCCCTGCCGTCGCCGATTGCAGGCGGCCAAAAATACACAGGCGCCGAATTCGGCGCGTTCACAATTGCGCAGCCGCGCATTCCGCTGGGCTCACAAATGCATCGTCGCCGCCCCCAACGCCACCAAAGCCGTGGCCAACCACTGCCGCCAGCCTAAATGCTCGCGCAACCAAACGGCGCCGAGCAATGCGGCTAAGATCACGCTGGTCTCCCGCAATGCCGCCACCAACGCGATCGGGGCCCGGCCCATCGCCCACAGCACAGCCGCGTAGCCAGCCACCGAGGCCGTCCCGGTCAGCACACCGGTTCCCAAATGGCTGCGCAGATGATCAACGGCGGCCCTGGGCCGCACGGCCAAGACCCCAAGCGCGAACAACGAGTTCTGTAGCGCGCCGTGCCACGCCACATAGGCCGGCGCCAACCCGGCTGCGCGCGAACCCATGCCATCCAGCAATGTATAGGTCGCCGTACAACAGGCTGACAACAAAGCAAATCCCAGCACCGAACCGCCGACGCCTCGGCCGCGTACCAACGACAGCAGGCCCCCGCACAACAGCGCCAGACCAATCCAACCCCGGGTCGTCAAGGGTTCGCTGAGCCAAAAAGCCGATGCCAAGGCCACCAGCAAGGGCGGGGTCCCGCGCATCAATGCGTACAGCGGCGCCAGCGGACCACCGCGATACGCCAACGCCATAGCGCTGAAGTAGACCAAGTGCACCGCAACCGACACCGCCATCCACGGCCATGCCGCCGCCTGGGGCATCGGCAACGCCAGCATCGCGACCACGCACACCGGGATGGTCCCGACCGCCATCGCAAAAGCGCCAAGAAGCGGATCGGCCGCGCGCTTGAGCGCCGCCGACCAACCAGCATGAAGCAAGGCGGCCGTCAGGACCGCGGCGGTGGCGGCGGGATCCAAAATGCCATGGTCTGGGATAAGGTGATTTGTTTCAAGGTGCTGCTGGCGGCGGCTGCAAAACTGGCGCTGTGGGATCGGCAGCAGCGCCAATCGCCGGGGGCAGCGAAGGCGGAGGAGTTGGACCAAAAGAAGGCACTGGCTTGGCAACCGGCGGCATTTTTCCAGTTACGGCGGCAGTCGCTAGGATCTCGCGGTACTTGATGCGACCGGCCAGTATCGAGCCCACGCCCACGCCGGCCAACGTCCCGATACCAAGACCGTAGGCCATACCGATAAGAAACCGCTGGCCATCCTCATCGCGCATGCCACCTGGACCATCGTTGGCTCCCACAGCGAAGATCAACGCAATAACATAACCAATTTGAGCACCGACGGCGCCGCCAAGAATCGAAGGCCACAGCCGTGTGTCGCTGGTCGTCAGGATCACTTCTTCGCGCGGCTGTGCAGCCACTAGACGCTGCAGCTGGTCATGGGCGTTCGGATCGGCTGCCTCAAGAGTGACGGTGCCATCGCTGGATTCGATGCCAATAATCGTCTTGGCCTCCGTTGCGCCGCCCGGCTCTGCCAGCAGCAGCGACTTGCCAAATACTTGGAGGCCAGCGAGTTGATGGCCGGGCACAACGTAACGGACCGGTACTGCACAAGCAGTGAATAGCAGACCTGCCACTAACAGCATAGAAATAATACGGTAAGTCCGAGTAAGGTGGTGCATTCGATGACTCGTGAGCGCCCAGCGCCGCCGCGTAGTTTTGCAGGGCTGGGGCGGATTCTCAAGCCATTCTTCACAGCCGCGCCTACCTGCCGTAGCATCGCCACAAGGCAAGCTATGCCTTGCTGACTGGTCTGCAGTTCTAAATGCGGCAACGCTCTGCAACTACTGTGATTTGTGCAACCATCGCGATCGTGGTTTGGGCGAGTTGCGTTGTTGCGGTGGCCGCTCCGCCGGGGCCGACTACCCCTCCTTCGCCAAGCCCAGTCGATGCCGGTTCCGTCGATTCTCGCAAACTGGGATCACCCGAAGAGGACCTCGGCGCGCAGTGGGAAACAGCCGTTAACTACTTCAAATACCATGAGTTTGACAAGGCGATCGAGCGTCTCGCCGCGTTGCTTTACCCCGTCAATCGTCTCGACGTGCGCCGCGAATTCAAAGCCCGCGAGTACCTTGGGGCCGCCTACTGGTGGCAGGGCAAGCGCGATGCGGCCACCGATGAGTTTACCGCGCTTTTGGTACGCTCGCCGCAATCCAAGCTGGAGCCAGCCCAGTATCCCCCTAAAATGATTGATGACTTTGAGCAAAGACGCAAGCGCCTGATTGAAACAGGGGTGATCAAAGGTGAACTGCCGCCGATCGATGGCGACCTGCGCCGGCCCGGCAATTTGGCCCCGCCGGCGCTGGCAATGTCGCTTTTTCCGTTTGGCGTGGGGCAGTTTTCCAACGGCGAGCCGCAAAAAGGCTGGCTTTTTTTGGGCGGTCAGGCGCTGGTTGGCAGCTTGTCGGTCGCGTTGTATCTGCAAAACCGCGACGCTGGCCGGGTGGGTCCGCGGCCCTTGAAAGACGACGCCCTGCAGATCTCAGCAGGTGCGGCATTTTGGCTGCTTGCTGGCTGGGGCATTTGGGACGCTTGGACCACCCATCGGGCGATCTGGCCATCAGCCGCCGAGCGCTAACTGGCTGATACTACATAATAGTATTGGCCCGCATTGCGCTTTGACTGCAGCGCAGCCATGCTCGTCGGCGGTTGACGAGGCGCGCCCATGACCCCCATGACATTCATTGAGCTTGGTCCGGGCGACACCGTCAAGGCAACGCATTCGGTCGATAAGGGTGTTTTTAGCATCGGTACCGACGCCAATTGCGACGTGCGATTGCGAGGTCGTGGTATTTCCGATGTGCATGCCCACGTTCAGGTCGTCGGCAAAAACGTCGTCATCGAGGCCGTCGGCGACAAATTCGTGGTCAATGGTCGTCGGGCGGACCGCCATACGCTGCAACAAGGCGATATTTTAGACTTTGGTACGGTGAGGCTGCGCTATCAAGCGGTGTCGCGGTCGCGCGAGTCCGGGGTGCGGACGGGCACTTCTGGCGCCGGTCTACTCACAAGTCTTGCTAGGTTTTCCGAAGCATTAGCTGGGACTTATGACGTCGATCGCCTGCTCGAGACCATGCTCGACACCATTATCGAAGTGACTCAAGCGGCGCGCGGCGTGGTTTCGCTGTTGATCGATGGCACCCCACAAGTGCGGGTGTCACGGACTGCGGGCGGTAAGGCGGGGTCGGGTCAGCTGGCTATCTCCGATTCGATCGTTGACAGAGTGCTGCAGACGCGTCAGCCGATTATCGTCTCCGATGCGCTTCACGACCGCGAGTTTTCGATGGCGCAGTCGGTGATGGATTTCAAAATCTGTTCGGTGTTGTGCGCGCCACTGCAGACCCGCGGCGAGCTGCTGGGGGTCATTTACCTCGGCAACGATAACGTGGTGAATTTATTTACAGAGGAAGCCAGAGAAGTCGCGACGGTATTTGCAGCGCAGGCATCGATGGTTCTGCGCAATGCCATCCTAATCAATGAATTACAGCTAACCAATCAGAGTCTGACCGCGCAGATTGAGCGCATGAACTTTGGCTCGCTTATCGGGGCCTCGGATTCGATGCGCGACCTGTTTCGGCGGGTGGACAAAGTTGCCGCCACCGACATTTCGGTACTGATTACCGGCGAGACGGGCACCGGCAAGGAACTGGTCGCCAATGAACTGCATCGCCGGTCGCCGCGCGCCAAGGGACCGTTCGTAGCGATCAATTGCGGCGCTATCCCTGAAAACCTGTTGGAATCTGAGCTGTTTGGCCACATTCGCGGTGCATTCACCGGCGCAATTGCGACCCGCGAGGGCAAGTTTCAATCGGCCAACGGTGGCACTCTTTTCCTAGACGAGATCGGTGAAATGCCAATGCCGCTGCAGGTTAAGTTGCTGCGGGTGTTGGAGGAACGTCGCGTCACGCGCCTAGGTGAGCACTCGCCACGGGATATTGACATTCGGGTGGTTGCAGCGACGAATCGCAATCTCGGACTGGAAGTAAAATCCCAGCGATTTCGAGAGGATCTGTACTACCGACTCAATGTGGTGCGCTTGGAACTGCCGCCGCTGCGCGACCGTGGCGAAGATCTTCCACTGTTGGCCAAGTATTTTCTGCGCCGCTTTGCGGCGGAAATGAATGTCAACGTCCACGGATTCACCGATGACGCCCTGCGCGCGATGCAGTTTCATCAGTGGCCCGGCAATATTCGCGAGTTAGAGAATCGCATCAAGAAGGCGCTGGTGTTTGCCGACCGCGGTGAAATCAACGCCGCCGATCTGGAACTGGCCGAAATCCAAGCCGGCCATATTGAAGCGCTGGTCGAGGCCAAAGAATCGTTTGCTGCCAGCTACGTGCGCAAAGTTTTGGGCATCAATGGCGGCAACCGGGCGCAGACGGCCAAGGTTCTCGGCGTCGATGTGCGCACGATTTATCGGTACTTGGAGCGCGAAAAAGACGGCGACGAGCTGGACTGAATTGGCCTGAATTGGCCTGAATTGGCCTGAATTGGCCTGAATTGGCCTGAATTGGCCTGAATTGGCCTGAAACGCTCATTACGCCCGGTAGGCGGTCGCGACGCGGTGGCCACATTCGCCTTGAGGAAGCCCAATTGACCCAGCCCGACTCGTTGAACCATAAGGCCGACGTAACGAAACCTGTGGTGAGCGCCATTTTCGATCCGGCAAGATGGCGCGTTGTCGACGGATTTTCGTTTTCTGACGTCACCTATCATCGCTGTACCGACGCCGGGCCCAGCGGCAAGACTGTGCGCATCGCGATTGCAAGACCCGAATGTCGCAACGCTTTTCGTCCGCACACCGTCGATGAACTGTACACGGCCCTCGATCACGCCCGCCAGTCGCCCGACGTCGGCTGCGTGCTGCTCACCGGCAACGGCCCTTCGGCCAAAGACGGCGGCTGGGCCTTTTGCTCGGGCGGTGACCAGCGCGTCCGCGGCCGCGATGGCTATCAGTACGCACCGAGCGCCGACCCGTTAGAGCGCGCGCGCTTGGGGCGGCTGCACATCTTGGAAGTGCAGAGGCTGATTCGGTTTATGCCCAAAATCGTCGTCGCCGTGGTGCCGGGGTGGGCGGTCGGTGGCGGTCATAGCCTGCACGTCGTTTGCGACTTGACCATTGCCTCCAAGGAACACGCCAAGTTCAAGCAGACCGATCCCGATGTCGCCAGTTTTGATTCTGGCTATGGTTCTGCGTACTTGGCGCGCATGGTCGGCCAGAAACGCGCGCGCGAGATCTTTTTTCTGGGCCTCGATTACACCGCGGATCAAGCGTGCGCCATGGGCATGTGCAACGCAGCGGTGCCCCACGCTGAACTGGAGACTGTAGCCCTGCAGTGGGCCAAGCTGATCAACAGCAAGTCGCCGACAGCGATGCGCATGCTCAAGTTTGGCCTCAATCTGGTTGACGATGGCCTAGTTGGGCAACAGTTGTTTGCCGGCGAAGCGACGCGACTGGGCTACATGACGGACGAGGCGCGCGAAGGTCGCGATGCGTTTGTCGAGAAACGTGAGCCGGATTTTGGCCAATTCCCGTGGTTTTTTTGACCCCACCGCGCTAAAACGAGCCAAAGTTCGCGACTTCAGAGCCACTTGGCTGGCGCGGCGCCATGGCGCAGCGACTAAGGAACTGGCCCAGAATGAGTCATTCTGAGACTGGTTCCGTTTGCTTGCTTTGTGGGTCGCTAAGCTCGCGGCCTCAAAGGTCGACTCGCCGCTCCAGTGTTGCGCGAGTCGATCGAGTTATTTAAGGAAGCATTCTAACGAACCGGGCGTTTACCCTTGTTTAGTGCCGCGAAATGGCTATCCTCGACGGGCGAGACTCGTCTTGCGGAGGTCCCAATGATGCGGCTTACACTCCTGATTGTTGTGGCGGTTTTGGCTCAGTTGCCAAGCCTCGCTTGGGCCTGTGGCGGGTTCTTTTGTTTCACCCAGCCGGTGGACCAAAGCGCCGAGCGCATTCTGTACGTGCAAAAGGGCGGTCAAGTGACCGTGCACATTCAAATCAGCTATACCGGCGATGACAAGAGCTTTTCGTGGGTGCTGCCGCTGCAAAAGGCCCCCCAAGGCGGCGGGCTGCAGCCGAGTTCCGACACCATTTTTCAGTTGCTTGAGCAATACACCTCGCCGTCGTTTCAGCTGCAGTGGAAGAACATGACCAACGAGTGTTACGCACCGATATGTTTTGCCGAAGATTCGGCGACAGGTCGGCCGCCCAGTCCTAACGGCACCACTGGCGGTGTGCAAGTGTTGCTGGAGGAAAATGTCGGCCCCTACAAAGCCGTAGTGATTCAGGGCAATTCGGGCGCGGATATCCTCAAGTGGCTCAACGACAACAAATACCAGCAACCCAAGTCTACCGAAGGGCTGCTTGATGTGTATGCCAAGGAAAAGTTTGTATTTTTAGCCCTTCAGCTCCAAAAAGACAAAGGCGCCGGCGATCTGGTGCCGATTGCGGTTACGTTGGACGAGACAGGGCCGTGCCTGCCGATTCGCCTGACCGCGTTGGCGACCGCGCCGGACATGCCAATTGTGGCGTGGATCGTTGGCAAATCGCGGGCGATTCCCAAGAATTTTCTGCATGTTGAGCTTAATGATGCTGTGATCAATTGGCTCAGTGCGGCCGATAACTACAAGACAGTCGTCACTAAGGCCGTTGACTTGGGTTCTGGTCACGCGTTTTTGACGGAAATGGCGAAAAAGACAGCGGCCGTGCCGATTGCCTTCGCTAAGGCGGACTGGAACTACTTGGATTTTCAAAAGATCACCGACCCATCGGCGTTCTTGGCGTTGATGATGACTAAGCAGATTCCGCGCACCAGCCAAATTCAGGGCTTGATCAAAAAATACATCAAAAAGGACATTAAATACGCGGCTGTCAAGGATCAGGAGTTCTACAATTGCATTCAAAACTTCAAGCCAGGCGGCATCGGCAATGACAAGTGCAAGGAATACCACGATTCGGTAGTGGCGCTAGGCTTTGACGGCGCGGCATTTGCCAAAGACCTCAATGACTTCGTGATCTTACCGCTCAAGGGTTTGCACGCCGACTATCAGGCCGCAGCCTACCTGACTAGGCTGTACACGACGTTGTCGGCCAACGAAATGACCAAAGATCCGATTTTTGGATTCAATGCCGAATTGCCCGATGTTTCCAACCTTCACACCGCCGAGGCGACCCCAATTTGCGAAAACGGCAGCAAGCAAGCCAGCAAAGCCAAGCTCAAGTTTGCGGACGGCAAGGAAATTACCTACGACATCCCCAAAGAGGCCCGCAATAACTGCATGTTCGACGGCGGCGGCGTGGTCAAATTCGGCAAGGGCGCGCAACCGATGAATACGGCCGGCGGCCAGGCGCTCAAGAAAGTCCAAGTGCTGGACGAAACGGGCCCGGCGCTGGACATCGATCAATCTGCTGCCGACTTGGTAGACGCTCAGCTCAATTTTGCCAAACTCGGATCGCCCAGCTTGTCTGCGGCCTTCATTGCGAAACTGCCTAAGATTACTTGGGATCCGTACTATCAAGGTGCGCCGACCACGACCACGCCGGCGGCCGACGCCGGTAGCGCCGGTACGGGCGCGGCCGATGCTGGCAGCGCGACCGGCAGCAGTGGCACGGGCGGCAGTTCGGCTAAGCCAGCCGCTGCGAACTCAGGCGGTGGCATGTGCACTGCGCGCGCAACCGGTGGCGATGGCCTTGCAGTGGGCTTGCTACTCGCGATGGCGTTCTGGTTGGCGCGGCGCCGGTACGTTTGAGCTGTTTGGCGCGTGTGGCCTCAGAACTTGGCTCCCAACGCATCCTGAATCAGCTGATGCATGGCGCTGGCGTGGGCAATCAGGTCGTCGGGTGGCTGCAGGTAAGTCCCCGATTCGGCTCCGAACTGCACCGTGTGTGGCCATACTTCGCCTTGGGGGCCCTCAACATGCGGCTTGATCAGCGCGTGCAACGCTTTGGCGCGAGCCGCGAAGGTCTGTAGCTCGTAAGAGCCAAGGACGGCCTTCGCCAGTTCTTTGTCGTATTGGGCCGCATACACCGAATCGTCCAAGAGATAGCGAATCAACGGCCACTGATCGGTGGTAGCCGTGTGGTGAACCACTGCCTTTGTGTACGCCGTTTGGCTCGGCTGACCCTGCACGTAGGGCGCCTGCGGGGGTCGAAACGCTTCGTTTTGGTCCCACGGCAGCCAGTGCAGACGACCACCCTGAGCTGGCACCCCGGCTAGGTAGTAGTTGGCGGCGTGCAAGCCGTACACATCCGGATTCCAAATCGCGGTGTTGACGGCCAGCCAGCGCAAAAAACCGGCGACAGCAAAGCGTTTCTGGAGTTCGGTTCGCCACTTGGCGGCGTCGGCGCGCGGGGCATGCAGCGCGGCAATGGCCGCTTCAATGTCGCTCCAGTTCTGCTGTTTGGCGTTGGTTTGTTTGGAAAAAGATGGCGTGTCAAAGACTTGCCAACCAGCGCCGGCGCCCGCGGCCTTATAGACGTTGCCGCCGATGGCGCCCAGTTCACGGGTTGGCAGGTCGTCGCTGGGGTCTTCGATGGCGCTGTGCGGGCCGGCGTAATACGGGCCATCGCCGTGGTCCACCATCACCCGATAGAACGCTGCCCGTGGCGCAGGCACACCGCGTTCGCGCATGATTTCTGAAGCCAATACGTCGCGCAGGTAAGTCGAGTCGGTCCAGCCATTGGCAAACGTCAGTTTCTCCAGCCCGTTGCATAGTTGTCCTTTCGTTTCTGGATGTTCCAAGTCAAAATGGTCAAAATCCAGCCGAAACGGCAGCTTAGCCATGCCCAAGTGATAGGTTTCGATGGGCGACCCATTCCCTTTGTAGCGAATGCCGACCCACTTCCACGTTTGACTGCCAAGGCTGACTTCGACAGGCACCCATGCAGGCACTTGCGGTAGCGGCGGCAGGTTGCCGGGATCGAGTTCCTGGTCCAGTGGCGGGCCGAGCTTGGTAGCCAGAACTTGTTGCTGGGCGAGCCAGTCGGCTTTGGCGTAGCGCAGTGACACGGTACGGACCAGCGTGCCGCCAAATAGGCCAGTCGGTTCGGCAGGTGCGGGCGTCGCCGTGGCCTGCGGTTGCGTCTGCGCTTGCGCGGGTGCGTGCTCCTGCGCCTGCGGGCGAACGGTGGCCGTAGTCTGAGGGGCTGTAGGTGGGCGACTACCCGATGCCGCCGTGACCACGGCTACCGGTTCGACCATCACCACAGAGTCGGTGTCGCAGCCCGAGGCAACGGTCGCCAGCCAACCGGCAGCTATCCTGCACACGAGGGAAGACGGTCTGGACAGGCGACAATGGGAAATCGACGAGGGCTGCTCACGGGCGCGGCAAGTAGCGCCGCAGCAGCCGACCCTAGCAGGGGTGAGTCGCGAATCTATTTGGAACTATTTGGGTCTGTGTAGAACTGTTTAGACCGAACTGCCGCAAATCCGACGGTTCGCCTGTGCTGTCGTGAATGGACGTCGCCGAACCGCTGCGGCGCGCTTACAATTGTTCAGGATTTAGGCTCGAGAATTGAGCATGCTCGGCAAAAGCTGCTGCGCTTTGAATTCAGGCGGCAGGGCAAACCAGCGCCTCAGCAGTCGTTGATCCGGCCTAAGGAACTGTCCCACATTAAGTCATTGTGGGACTGGTTCCGTTTGCTTGCTTTATTGGTCGCTAAGCTCGCGTCCTGAAAGGCCGACTCGATGCTCCTGTGTTGCCCAAATCGATCGAGTTATTTCAGGACAGTTCCTAAGGACAATTGCCCAACACTTCCAACTCGTCGATAAGCCAACCGAATTTGTCTTTGTTCGACGTGTCGTACTTGGTCTGGTCAAACCATGCCCGCAATTTGATTGCCTTGCCGGCCAAATTCGCCGGCAGGGTCACTGTTTGCTGCATCCATTTGGCCGATGTCGTGCCGCTGGCCAAATTGCCGTTCTTCGACCACGCCGCCGCTAGTTTTGCGCCAGTGCCAGCATCCATCACATCGACACCGCATTGGTGGATGGCGGCCCCGGGCGACACATCCAGCAACGTCCAAAACCGCAGCGCTGGTCCGGCTGGCAAGGTGATCGCAGGACTGACCACGGCGCCTTTGTTGGCTGTTTGGTCCTCAAAACTGACTTTGTTCGGGATGCCGTAGCGCAATGCGCCAGTGCCGGAGACCTGAGTCAACGTCGCAAAATGAAAAGCGACGCTGCTGCTGGTTTTCTCGACAACCCAACCATTGAGGGCCGCTGTGTCAAAGCGGTTGCGCAAGTGGGTCCCCTGCCCTTTGACAGCCTTTAGGCCGCACACAGTCGCGGCGCAGGTGGCCTGTTGGCAGACGCCATCCAGCAAACACTGGGCGTCGGCGGTGCAACAGCTGGGGCCGGTCGGTTTGCTGTAGGTGCACAGCCCACTGGCGCAACTGCCCTTCGTACATGCATTTTGTGTGCAGGCGACCGTAGCGCTGCAGGTAGCCGCCAGGCCAGTCCAGACGTGGGTGCACGTTCCGGCGCTGCAACCGTCGGTGCTGGCCGGATCGTTGTCGTCGCAGTCCACGGCACTTTTGCAACAACCAATCGCCGGCGGATGGGCACACACTCCGCCTTGGCACAGGTCTTGAGTGCACGGATTGGTGTCTTTGCAGTCCTTGCTGTCGACGCAACATTGACCCGTCTGTTGCCACGCGCATTGGCCATTTTTGCAGGTGTCGATGGTGCACAACTTGCTATCATCACAGCTGAAATTAGTGGCGCAGCATAGATTAATCGCCTTGTGGCTGCAGGTCGCGTCGAGTTCGCACACATCGGCCGTGCACTTGTCGCCGTCGTCACATTGTTGAGCAGTCGAGCAGCCTTTGGGAATGTCATAGCACAAGTAAAGCATAGTGTTGCACAATTGACCGCCTGGGCAGTCAGGGTCCTTGGCACATTGGTAGGCCTGACACTTGCCCTTGTAACAAAAGTGCTTGTCGACGCCAGCGGGCAGCGGAACTGCGTTGCATTCGCCGTCGGTGCTGCACGCTTTGGGGGTGCAGGCGGCGTTAGTACACGTTTGCCACACGTTGCACTCAGGCTCACAGCCGACGGGCGCAGTGGCCACGTCGTCTGGCGGCAGTTCTGCACTAGTTTCGACCGCAGAGGCTTGTGGGGCCTGCGCAGCGTCCACCGCAACAGACGGTTCTGATTCCACAATTTTGGTTTGACAGGCAATCAGACTGCTGGCTACCCAGGCGTACACACACCAAGCTGCCGGTCCAATTTGAGCCCCGCCGGCACCTGGCCGTGCACCCCTACGTTGTGGCCACTTGGGCAGACAAGTCGCGTTGACTACTTGGCTGAAGGCATCAGCTAAATTCAATATTCGTTCGTGTTTTTGCACAGTTCGCTTCCAGCGTTCGCTCACCGACGCCAGCAGTCATCTTGCTAGGTTTCTCTGTGCAGCGCCAGCCAAGCCGTCTTTAGTACGCTCATAATGTGATCGGGAGCCAACGGCATTGGCGCCAATTGATCAAAGCGATCCTTGACTTCTGGGCCAGAAAAATCTGGCGGCATCGAGGTGGTGCCCACCAGATGCAGTCGATGCTTGCAATTGGCCCTGAGCGCAGAGGCGACATCGATTGGATGCAAACCCGGAAGATGTAGACTCAAAAACACGAGGTCGACCGGCTTGGTCAGCACAGCGGTCAGTGCCGCTTGGCTTGAATCGGCGGTATGGACCGAATAGCCGAGTTTGGACAACAACAACCGACCTGCAGATCGGGTCACCGCGTCGGCGTCGACCAGCAACACAGCCATCGGCCACGCCTGAGCCGGGCTGTGGACCGGCAAGTCTGCCGGCGTCGGACTGCGGGCGGCGTACAGGCGCACATTGGCAAGCGGCAGCGACAGTGAAAAGCTACTGCCTTTATTGACTTCACTTTGAGCCGAAATCGTGCCGCCCAGTTGATTTGCCAGTCGCCGCACCACCGCCAGCCCCAGCCCAGCTCCGGTGTAGCGCCGAGTCGCCGAGGCATCGAGTTGAGTAAACGGTTCAAAGATGCGCTCTAAGTCGCCTTGGGCAATGCCCGAACCACTGTCCCGCACCGCGATCTGGACCATCGGCGGCGTGCAATCGATGTCAAAATGGACCTCAATCGCCACGCTTCCGCTATCGGTGAATTTAATCGCATTGCCCAGCAGGTTGCTTAGGATTTGCTGCAAGCGCAGTGGATCGACCATGACCGTAGCCGAATCGGGGTCAAAACCGACGAGTCGCCCTGAGTCATCGGGCTGGCTAATGCGCAGATCAAGGGCCAAACGACGGGTGCGCGCAGCGGGAATCTGGGTTTGCACGGCCTGTTGGACCGCCGAAACGACCGGCACCGGTTCAGAACGCACTGTCAGCGTGCCGTGCTCCAACTGAGAGTAATGCAGCAAATCATCGAATAAACCTAGCAATATCTTACCGTTACGCACAATCGTCGCCACTGCTTCGGTGTCGAATTCGCCGTGCGCTTCGCTTTGCAAGATCTCCGCGAAGCCCAAAATCGCATTGAGCGGCGTGCGAATCTCATGGCTGACGGTGGCCAAAAACTCCGTCTTGGCGCGACTGCCTGCCTCTGCCGCCTGCCTTGCGCTGACTAGTTCGGTTTCTAGCGACTGGCGCCGCTCGATCTCCGCAGCTAGTACCGAACTGCGTTCCCGCTCGATTTCGGCTTGGCGTCGGGCCTCCGCAACTGCCGATCGCGCTTCATCGCGATGGCCGTCCAAGATAGCGCCAATGGAGCGCTCTTGAACAAATCTTTCACAGACTTGCAGCAAAATCGAACAGGCTTCGGCAGATTGGCCACCCTCATCGAGCAAACGCGCCCGCGCGATGTCGATGGTGCGGTGCAGGCTGGACAATCCCGATTGTTTCGCCAGATCGGCGGCGGCAACCCAGACGGCCAAAGCAGCCGTGCGCGGCGAAGCGTCGGCAGGCACTTCCGACAGCGCTTGCAGTTCCGCAGCCGGCGAGGACGCCGCATGTTGAGCCAGTGCAGAGCCCAAGTGGTACAGAGTGAGCGGATGCACAGTCCGCAGTCCGGCGAGTCGTGCGACCTTTTCCGCGCGCAACAAGTGACGCGCCGCAGCTTGAGGGCGACCTGCCGCCAATTCGACGCGACCCAACCCTTGGACGGCATTGTGCTCAAGTTCGCGATGCCCTAGTTCATTGGCGATGGTCTGAACGCGGCCAAAACCGCTCGCCGCCCGCTCCAAGTCGCCGCGCAGCATCCAATTCAAGCTCACAGCGACCAGCGCTTGCCCTTCAGCCACTCGATCGCCAGCTAGGCTGAACAATTGCCGCGCAGCCTCGCCTAGGCGCAGCGATTCCGAGACTCGGCCCTGGGCAGTCGCGGCCTCAGCCAGCGTTTGGCATACTCGGGCCTCAGCGCGACCATGGCCTAGCTGCGGCAACAGTGTCAAAAGAAGGTCCCCGCAACGTCGAACCTCAGCATAATCGCCAAGAAATCTGGAAACTTCAGTTAAATATTGTAGACAAATTGCCTCGCCAACCCGGTCATTTGCCCCGCGGTCCTGCTCCAGCAATTCGGCGAGCCGGGGTGCAGCTTGGCCATGGTGACCGGCGATGACCAGCGCAACAGCCTGCTGGCGCCGACAATCTCGGGCGAAAGTAGGTACTTGACAGGGTGGCAGTGGATCTAGAGCCCGCATCGCCTCCGATACTTGCCCTTGCGCCACCAAGGCTTGACTGTGACCCACAGCCAAAAGCGCAAGACCAGCGCTGCCCCAAGGTTCGCCAAACTGGCCTAGCGCATGGGCAGCGCCGTCCGCCTCACGCAGCGCGGCCTGGGTTTCTTCGCTGCGCCCCAATTGGGCTTGGGCCACCGCGGCCACAGTCGCCGCCATCAACAAGCCGAATAGATCGTCATTCTGGCCGCCGCGCCGGAAGGACGCCAGAGACGACTGGATCCGCGCCAGCGCCTCCTCTGCGCGACCCGCATCTAGAGCTGCACGTGCAACTGCCAACAACACAAACGGCACATAGCGGGCCAGCCACGGCGGCAACGAGCCAGCATGTACCAGCAGCCGTTCCAGACGCTTAGGGTCGCCTCTGCGCAGCTGTTCAAGCAACGCAACCGGCGAATTGGCGTGCCACAGTCCATAACCGCCGCGAACACGAAGGCCCAAGTCAGTCAGGTCGGCCTGAGTCTGGGCCTTGTCGTCGAGGGGGCCCGCCGGATGGACGATAGGGTGGCTCTCCATGCCGAAGTCCTCCAGTTCAGGCCCTTAACGCCCGAGCAAGAATTACCCCAGCGATCCTCGATAGTTGTATCACACCGCGCGCGGCACCCTCGATAGATGAAACTTTTCAGCGTGCTGGATGGCGACCGGGCCTCCGGGCGCCCGCGCGGCTACGCAGCACACGTGGGGCGCGCGCCCCGAGTTTCTAGTTAGGAACGGAGCGTCGAGTCGGCTTGAAAAGCCGCTAGTTAGCGACCCACCAAACAAGCAATGGGTCGAGGCGCAAAATCGGCTTGATTTTGCAGGGGCCCTTACAGATTGAGGCGCCAAAACAGCGCGACCGCTGCAATCATCGCATCGCGATTCGACTTCTTGGCAAAACCGTGACCTTCATCCAAGCCTAGCATGTACCACACTTGCTGACCGGTCGCCCGCACCGCTGCCACAATTTGCTCGGCTTCGCTGCGCGGCACTCGAGGATCATTGGCGCCCTGTACCACGAATAGCCGCGAACGAATCCGGTTGACGTGGGTCAGCGGCGAGATCTTGTGCAAGTGCTCGCGCATGCTCGGCTCGCGCTCATCGCCATACTCAGCGCGGCGATTGTCACGGCGGTAGGCTTGAGTATTTTCTAAAAATGTCACGAAGTTAGAGATGCCGACGATATCAACCCCGGCCTTGAGGCGGTCGGCATACTTGACCAGACTGGCGAGCACCATATAGCCGCCGTAGCTGCCTCCATAGACAGCTACGCGCTTACTATCCAAATCGCGTTGGCTGCCGACCCAGTCCAGTAAAGCCCCAATATCGGCTACGGAATCCTCGCGGCGCTTGCCGTTATCCAGTTCAAGATAGGCCTTGCCGTAGCCGTCGGAACCGCGGACATTGGGCACCAGCACCGCGATCCCGAATTCGCGCAGCCAAAACTGAATCGAAGGGTCAAACCCCGGGCGCGCCTGCCCTTCCGGACCGCCGTGGATCTGAATCACGACCGCAAACGGACCTTTGCCGCTGGGCTTGTAGACAAAACAAGGAATTTCTCGGCGCTTACCGCCGACCATGTCAAAGGTTGGGTAGCGCATCAAAGTCGGTGCCGTGAACGCTACAGGCGGCAGCCCTCCCGTCTCGGTTTGGGTCCAGCGTTCAATTTTGGCCGGCTTCTTGTCGGACTCCCAGCTTGCAACCCACACATCGCCGGGCGTGCTGGCATTGGTCAATGAGACTGCCAAGGCTTTGGCGTCGGGCCGCCATTGCAGGGAAGTCACGACGCCATCGGCAATCCCTTGCAAAAGCACTGGCTTGTCCGCGGCATCCAGCGTGTAGATACGCGACCAGCCATCGTCGTTGATGTGAATTGCCACCCGCTTGCCATCAGGCGACACGTCGAAGTCTTCAACTTTCCAGGCAATATTGGCAGTCACCGCCACAGCTGCGCCGCCGACGTCGATGCGCACCAGCCGCATGAACTCGGCATCGACGGCAGTAGTCAACCAAATCGCACCATTGGCACCGTATTTGGCACTGCCATACGCCGCAGGCTTCTTGGCTTTATCGGCGGCAACGAGCGCCAGCGCTCCCGTAGCCACGGTCACCTCAAACACCTCACTGTGCTCGATAGAGAGGTAATGAACCGCCAGCAACCGCTGACCATCCGGCGACCAATCGGCGACCCGCCATGTGCCCTGCAATTCTTTGATTAACTTTGGCAATTGACCATTTGGTTGCCACACATACAGGTCAAAGTCCTTGCCATTGCGACCTGTGCCCACGAAGGCGAGCTTGCTGCCATCGCGTGACCAAACAGCTGACTCGTGGCGCGATTTGCCGTCGGTCAACAGCGTGCTGGAGGCGTCGGCACGGCGCCAGTGGTAGAGCTGATAAAACTCCGAGCCACCAGTGTCGATGCCGAGGACCAGTTCCGAAGCTGCATCCCCAGCCGAACCTGGAGTGGCAGTCGTCGCAGGTCGTGCCGCAGCAAACGCAACGGGTTCGGCGCCAAAAGTCCACTGCGCACGCATGGCCATTGGGGATTGCACGCTGTGAATCTGCGAAGTTTCGCCGAAGCGAGTCGTGATGAGCACGCCACGCCCATCCGGATGCCAGCCCAGCAACCGCAGTGGCCGCGCACTGCTGTACTGCAAGGCGCGCGCAGTCAGGTCGGCCGGGACAACGGGCACTCCTTCCAGCTTCAGATTGCCAACCTGACGCGACTCAACGGCTTTTGCCTGTTCTGCAGGCGGCACAGCCAGAGCAACTGGCGAAGCGACTAGCGCCGAAAATGGGAACAAACCCAATGCGAGAATTGCATAAAGTTGCGATGACCGAAGTCCCATGATGTCTAGTCCTTGACGGCGGGCGTGCTTGCCAAATCCGCTTGGTGCATGTCAACCTGCTAATGGTACTGCAGCCCCATGATGGCGCGGAGTCCGCCCCGGCGCAACCCCAATCGGCCGCGGCGCTCCGCGAGAAACGAGTCCAGATTTCATGCAGACCGCCTGAGTGTTTCGAGGATGACAGGATTGCAAGCGGTCGGCTGCCTATTGAGTCGGATATGTTCGAAATTATTGAGTAGCTTGGTTAACAGCGCCATCAGCAAGCGGAGCACGTTCAAGAGCCCACAGCGCCCGCATTCTTAGCAACCCAGTGAGGCAACCCCGTGAAAATCGCGCCAATCGACATCCCTGAGCCCAGTGTGCCGCCGTCGCTCGTACACTGCCGCGATCTGGTGGTCGGCTATGCCGGCACCCCGATGCTCCCACCGGTGACCGTGCAGGTGCGACCGCGCGAACTGTGGGCGGTGTTTGGCCCAAACGGCAGCGGCAAATCGACGGTATTGCGGACTATTTTGGGGATTTTGCCCCCGGTTTCCGGCGACTATATTTGCCACGCCCAGTCGTTGGGCTACGTGCCGCAGCGCAACGAGATCGACCCGGCCATTCCGGCGCGGGTGATCGACATGGTGCGCGCGGGTGTGGAGCGAAATTGGTCATTTATTTCACCTATGTGGACATGGAGGCGCCGCGAAGCCATCGACGACGCTTTGGGCGACACTCACATTCGCCAGTTGACGAAAGAGCCATGGACCCATTTGTCGGAAGGTCAAAAACAGCGCGTACTCATGGCCCAAGCCTTGGCGGGCAATCCGCAATTGCTCGTCCTTGACGAACCGACCAGCGCCATGGACGTCCACGCTGAGCGCAGTATTTTCGCGTTGTTGGATGAACTGCGCCGCCGCCGCTCGCTGGGCGTCATGGTCGTGGGCCATAATCTTGGCGTGCTGGCCCGTTTTGCCACCCACGCCCTTTTTGTCGACAAGGACCAGGCGGCGGTTGCCGCAGGTCCCGTCCGCGAAGTCGTCGGTGGTTCGGCATTTGTCGAACGCTTTGGTCGCGGCGTCGCCGACACCTTGGGGCCAGCCAATGCCACTTGAACAACCGCCTACATTGCAAGACTTTTTTGCGTCCTGGGACCTTTTTGCCGATCCAGCTTTAGCGGGCGCGTTGGCCGGCGCCGTGCTGGGTGCGCTGGGTGTCTACGTGGTGGTCCGGCGCATGGTGTTTCTGTCCGCGGCGTTAGCCCAGGCCGCCGGGTTTGGGGTAGCTGCGGCTTGGTTTGCGCAAATCCATCTTGGGGTGCCAGCGGCATGGGCAACGCCGACTGTGGGGGCGGGCTTGTCGAGCACGCTGGCAGCGGTGCTGATGACCGGCGGTGATGCCGGGCTCAAGGGCCGCCGCGACGGTTGGTTGGGCGGTGTGTACCTGATCGGCGCAGCAGGCACCCTTGCGCTTGGCACGCGCATCGTGCAGGAAGTGCAAGATATTGAAACGATCTTGTTCGGATCGGCGGTCGCCGTATCGCCCGAGGATTTGCGTTCTTTGGCGTGGATGGTCGGCATTATCGGAGTGATTCACGTGATTGGGCTGCGCGGCTTTGTGCAGGTTGCGGTCGACGAAAACGGCGCGCGAGTGCGCGGGTTGCCGGTGCGCTTGCTTGGCCTGCTGTTGATGGGCTCACTGGCGCTGTCCGTCTCCCTAGGCACACGGATCTTAGGTGCTTTGCCTGTTTTTGCGTTGACTGTGTTGCCACCGCTAGCGGCATTGCGGCTGGCGCCCAATGTCGGCTACGCCGTGTTGCTGGCAACACTCATCGGCGCTTCTGCTGGATTCTTGGGTTATATCAGTGCTTTCTTGTGGAAATTGCCGGTAGGCGCCGCTCAAACGCTGTGCGCGGCTGTGTTGCTTGCAATCGCGTTTCTGGCAGGAAAAATTTTGGAGTTTCTACACAATCGCAGCGCTCACCGCCACGGCCACATTCACGGTGCGGGCTGCGGCCATGTGGCGATTCGGCACGGCGACCATGTGGATTATCTGGATGACGGTCAGTTGCAGCATAGCAGCAATGATGGCCATGAAATCCATGGCTTGGCGAGCCACACCCATACTGGCAATGGTCAGGCTTGCCACACCGACGCGCTGAACCTGCCAAGCCAAGCGCAGCCCCATGGTCATGGCCACAGTCATGTCCACGGTGCGGGCTGCGGCCATCCGCGCATCGCGCACGGCGACCATGCCGATTTCCTCGTAGCTGGCCGCTTGCATCATCAGCACGGCGACCACTGCGACGACCACGGACCCGTTGATATTGTTGATTAAATATCGCCTGCGGCGAATCATGGACTCGGGATTGTGCAGCGCTCGCTCTGGGTCGTCACTTCAGCAAGTAAACGCGCTCATCGGACCGCAACATCCCTAACTCAGTACGAATCATCTGGATTCGGACTTCGGGTCGCTTATCAAAAGCGTCGACGCGCGCCTGCAAGTCCTGACCACGCATCGACGCGTCAACCAATTGCGCCTTTAGCCTGCGCAGTTCAGCGTCGGGATCGACGCACGAGCCTTCCATCGTCCACGCATGGTGCAATCCAGCCGCGCTGACCACCGCAAAAACGAAGTACATTGCTGCGCGCGTTGCCGTCCACATCCATTTCGTGCAGCGTCGCAACCACTTCATCCCGGACTCCAGCCCCAAGCAGCGGTGGGCAGGCGCAAGGTATCGTGGGTTTTGGCGAAGTCCAGAATTCGGTGCGAATTGGCAACAGCGGGTACGACTAAGAAGCTTTCGTCACCGCATTGGCCAGTTCTTTAGCCTGATTCACGTCGATCAGTGAGGCTGATGCGGACCGCAGTTCACGGCTGATTCGCAGTTCAAAAGTAGCGCCGCCCCCAGCCGTTTGATGATAGTGAACCCAACCCGAATGCGCCTCAGCCACCTGTTTGACCATGGCTAGGCCCAAACCGGTGCCGTCACGCTTGCCGTGGGTGGCAAAGGCGTCAAACATACGATGTTCAAACGCGCGCGGCACGCCCGGCCCGTTGTCGCTGGCAACGACCACCAGTTGCTGGCCCTCGGCGAACACGTGCAGGTCAAACCATGGCTGCTGCGTGCGATCGGCCTGCTGTTGCTCCAAAAAGGCTTCCCGACTATTGCGCGCCAAATTCTGGATGGCACGCTGCAGCTTTAGGCTGTCCATGCGCACAACTCCGCGCTCATCACAGCGTAAAGTCAGGGTAATTCCGGTGCCGGCAAAGACCGCCTGCAAGGCAGTGTCCAACTCGCGACACCAGTCGCCGACCTGAGTCTTGCGCGGCAGGATTTGGACGTCGCCGCGCGCAAACCCCAGCACTTCGCGAGCCATGTCGTTCATGCGACGTAGTTGCTCCAGAACACCGTCAGCAAGACGCGATTTCTCGAGGATATCTTCTTCTGTTTTAAGCAGTTGCACGTAGCCCGACGCCACCGTCATCGGCGTTTTGAGGTCGTGGACCACACCCGCTAGGGCGCCACCGATCGCCGCCAATCGATCTTGCCGCTCAGCCTCGGATTGTTCCAGGCGGTGACCCAGAACGTGGCCAATCTGTTGACCCGCCAATTCAACAAACCGCACGCGATCGTCAGTCAACGCCGCCGGGCCCTCGCTGCGCCAATACAGACCCAGCGAACCAATCAGCTCTTCGTCGCGCAAAAGGGGAACGCACAAACCGCTTTTCGGCGGCCACGGCAGTTCACTCTCCGTACACAGTCGGCGCAACTGATTGGGTGCCACCGTGCAAAGATCGCTGGTTTTCTCCGACTCAAACACTGAAGCGTGCAGGCCGCGAGTGGCCAACGGAATGGTCTCAAAGTGGTCCCAACTGACCATGCGGTGCAGAACGCAGCCGCCGATGGCCGTCGGAATTGCGATCTCGACGACTTCGGCGCTCACCGTGGCTGCCATTCGCTCTAAGACTGCGGCCAAAGCGCTGTCAAAAGTGGGAGCGCGCACGGCATCGCGTTCCAGCTCGTACAGACTATTGAGTTCACGGCCCCGGTCGGCACTTTCAGTGCGGGCGCGCTGCAAGGCGTCGTTCTTGCTGGCTAAATCGTTAGCAAGGCGGGCGTTGACGATAGAAATCGCCGCCATCGACAGCACCGTCGCCAGCAGTTTCTCGTCGTCGACCGTAAAATAGCCGTCGCGCTTGTTGAGGATTTGCACGACCCCGATGACGCTTTCGTGGCGGTCAAAAATCGGCTGGCACAGCAGCGATGAAGTCTTGTACTTGTTCTCTATATCCCAACTGGCGTCAAAGCGCGCGTCTTGATAGGCATTTTTGACGTTGATACCGCGGCCAGACTCTGCGACCCAGCCGGCGATTCCTTGCCCAATGCGCATGCGAATTTCGCGCGCGGTGGCGCCCTGGGCATGCTCGGCGTAGATGTCGTCGCCATCGATCAAGAATAGCGTCGAACGGTCCGCATCAAGCGCCCAAGTGAGGCGATCCATTACCAATTCAAGAACTTCTTCAAGTGACCACGGCGCCGACAGCGCCCGGGCGATGTCATTGACAGCACCCAAGCGCATATCGGCGTCGGAGGTGGGCAGGCCTGGAAAAGGCGTGCGCTGGCTGGCGACGGCAACCGTGGCCGGAAGAGTGGGCGCACGGTTCTTGCGATCGTTGGTCACAGCGACAACTTTGGGGCGCGTACAAAACTCAGTCGATTTTGCAGCAGTGCCCCTTGCTTACGTGATAGATCCCAAACTGCCTGTTCTTCAAACTGTCTCGCTGCTTCCTAGGAGCGTGTCGGAGTATTCCGACTCGCCCCTAGCGCCGTCTGGCTAGACGGCGGCAACTGTCCGAAACTGCACGGATTCACTCCGGGCAGTTCTCGGACAGTTGAGAATATTTGACTGGCTAGGAGCCTGCCGGATCGTAATAGATTCATTGTGTATAACCTGATAGACATTTTATA
>SHZD01000173.1 GCA_009692465.1 Myxococcales bacterium | reverse complement strand
GGCCGGCGCCTCGGCTGCCGACGCGTACGTCCGTGCAAACATGGCTCACCACACTAGAAGCTGCCCAATACTGTCGTCTCGGCGCAGCTTCGACGATCCGCGGCCTCGTGCAACGCGGCGAGTTCGTCCCAGACGGCCGGGCAGGGCGCCGCGGCAGCTACCTGTTTCGGCGCGAGACTCTCGACGCGTGGCTGCAGAGTTGCGCAGGTCACGCTGCGGCCCGTACCCTACGCCCATCGGTCGCGGTTCGCCCCGCGGATCTCTGGGTGCGCCCTGGAGAAGACCATGAAGAAAAACAGCAAATTAATGACCAAGACCCAAGACGCCAACGTGTTTCGGCTGGCAGACGGCAAATTGTGGCTGCGGGTTACCGAAAGGTGCCCCAAGACCAGCAAGTTGCTGGAGGCGACCAAGACGCTGCCAGCGGGTACCAAGCGGGCAGGAGCCCTGCGCGAGCTGATCCACCTCAAGGAGGGCCTTTTGCTGGCCGCGGCAACGCCGTCAGCCAAGAAGCTCAGCGTCAGCGACTACTGCGAGCAGTGGCTCGAGGACAAGAGCGCTCGGGTCAGGCCGCCGGTGGCAGCGAAGTATCTCGACATCCTGTCGCGGCACATCCTGCCTAACCTCGGCCAGATTCGGTTGGATCAGGTCACGCGGCGTGAAGTGGAGGGCTGGGTGGCGTGGGCTGAAAAGGTGCCCAAGCCCTCGGGTGGTGCGTACAGCCTCCAGACGGTGCTGACCTGGTGGCGCCTGCTCGTGCAAGTGCTGAAGGACGCGGCAGCTGAGTTCCAATTGCCGGATCCGACTGCACGTGTGCGTGCGCCGAGCAAGCAGAGTCAGGCTTGTCGCGAACGCAGGACGCTCAATCCGGAGCAGTTTGACCGGTTTCTCGCCGAGGCCCTTACGCGCACACCGGATCGCTACGCAGAAATCGCCACCTTGGCGCTGACTGGGATGCGCGCCGGTGAGTTGTACGGGCTGCAGTGGTCGGACATCGACGAAGTCGCAGGCGTGGTGCGCATTCAGCGCTCCGCGTCGCACGGCCACGTTGGTCCGACGAAGACTGGCGATCCGCGCGAAGTGCCCGCCAACCCGGTCCTGCTCGATGTGCTGCGCGCACACCGTCAAGATTTGGTGACCAGGAATCACCGTGGCCTACAATCAGGGTTGGTGTTTCCGGCGGATACTGGCGGTCATCGCTTGCCGCAGAGCTTGCACAAGGTCACTAAGGACCTTGCCAAGCGTTGCGACATCGCAATTGAGGTTGGCCCTCAAGTGCTGCGGCGCACGTTCAACACTTTGATGCTGCGGGCTGGCGTCGATGGCATTACGTTGCGGGCGATGATGGGTCACACGACTGAGGCGATGACGCAGCGGTACGCCGGAGTGCCGATGGACCACAAGCACGAAGCGCTGGCCCGGATGCTGGGCGGCAAGTCAGTTTAGGGTCGTTTTCGCGATTGGGACTTCCATTGGGACCCCAAGAAAATGCGCTCCGAAAATTGGGACCTGCAGATGGGTCAAAAAGCAAAAAGCCCCGGTTTCCCGAGGCTTTCCAAGTGCGCGCTGTAGGATTTGAACCTACGACTCCCACCGTGTGAAGGTGATACTCTACCGCTGAGTTAAGCGCGCATTTATTAAGGCTATTTTCGCAATCACCCGTGACTCGCAGTGTCCTGAGGTCGTGTTGCCCCGTCATGGACCGTGGGAGGGCCGCACATTTTGAACTCATTGGCCATCGATGTCAATCGACATTTCGGCCAACTTCCAGGGCGATCGCAATCACCGGAAACCGTCAAGATGTGATCCGGTTGCGGAGTTTGCGATCGCCCTGAGTAGACGCAAAACGCCAATTGAACAGCGCCGCAAAACCAGCTACGCTTGCTGGCCGCAGCCTCTTGTTGAGGTATGGCTTGGGCCCACCAGCGGCGGCGCGTAACTGCGCGTCATTATCAGTCGATATTTGCACGGCGAATCAACAGCAAGTCTTGAGGGACACAATGCAGAAATTACAAATATTCATGATTTGCGCCGCTCTCGGACTGACCCTCGCCAGTTGCGGTGACGCCAGCACCGCCGAGGACGACGGCGTGGGCGCGGGCGCGGGCAGCGCTGCGACGGCCGACACGGGAGTTGCAACTGGTGACGCCGCCGCTGATGTCGCGGTGGCTCCAGAGGTGGTTGCCGAGACCGCGGCTCTGGAAGTTGCCCCCACAGACGTCGCCAAAACGTGCCCAGGATCGCCGGGTTGTACCTGCGCGGAGAACTCTCAATGCGACAACGGGTTATGCATGGACACCCCGGTTGGCAAGAAGTGCGCTGAAAAATGCATCGACAAGTGCGAAAACGGGTTCAAGTGCGCTTCGGTCCCCGGCGCAGGTGGCGACGTGCAGTCGATCTGCCTGCCGCCGCATGGCAAACTTTGCAATCCATGTACCACGTCTGCAGCCTGCGCAGCGCTGGGTCAGGCGACGCCAGTGTGCGCAAGTCACGGTGATGCAGGCTTGTTTTGTGGCGCTCAGTGCCAAGCCGACAGCGATTGTCCAGCAAACTTTGGCTGCGTCGACGTCAAGACCGCCGAAGGCACGCCGGCCAAGACGTGCACGCCTAAAGTGGACGCCAAGGGTGTGTTTGCCGCCTGCGTTTGCTCGGAAGCCGCGATTGCTCAAGGTTTGGCGACGACCTGCAGTGCGCCGGCCAAGGACGACAAAGGCAACATCGTTGGCGGCTGCCCTGGCCAACGCAAGTGTGGCAAGGATGGCTTGACAGTTTGCGACGCCCCAACCGCCAGCCCAGAAACCTGTGATGGTATCGACAATGACTGCAACGGCAAGACCGACGAAGGCACTTGCGACGACGGCAACGCTTGCACGGGCGACAGTTGCGGCAAAGGCGCCGATGGCAAGGTCGGCTGCCAGTCCGTTCAACTCGAAACACCGTGCGACGACAAAAACGCCTGCTCGGAGGGAGATGTATGCAAGGCGGGTGCGTGCACAGCTGGCGCCAACAAAGAGTGCGGCGATAGCAATGCCTGTACCATCGATACCTGCGACCCAGCCACTGGTTGCGCGCAGGCGAATGACGATGGCTCGCCTTGTGACGACGACAATCCTTGCACTGTTGGCGACTTGTGTCAGACCGGCAAGTGCGTAGCCGGATTGCCAAAGGAGTGCGCGAGCACCGATGCCTGCCAAACGGCGAAATGCGACCAGGCCGCGGGCAAATGTGTGTTCACCGACAAGCAAGAGGGCTTGCCTTGCAACGACAACACCGCCTGCACTCAAGCGGACGTCTGCAAAACCGGAGCTTGCAATGGTGAGCTAATCCCTTGCAATGACGGCAATCCGTGTACTGTCGACGCGTGCGATAATGCCAAGGGTTGCACCGCGACTGATGCAGAAATCGCGTGTAGCGACGGCGATGCTTGCTCAGAGGCCGACGCGTGCAAGGCAGGTAAGTGTACTTCTGGTGCCCCCAAGAACTGCGACGACGCCGAATCGTGCACTCTGGATACCTGTGACAAGGCTAGCGGCGACTGCAAGAACGCTGCCGTCGGCGGCTGCGGTGGCAACTGCAACAATGACGCAGATTGCAACGACAGTAATCCATGCACGACAGATAGTTGCAGCGCCGGCAAATGCGCCGTTGCCGCCAATACCGCCAAGTGCGATGACGGCGACGTGTGCACCGAGGCCGACGTCTGTGCCAGCAGTGTGTGTGCTGGTGGCCCATTGAGCTGCGAGGATAAAAATCCTTGCACTACCGATAGTTGTGAGGTGGGCACCGGCTGCGCGAACGTGGCAAACAGCAACAACTGCGAGGATGGGAACGCCTGCACTATCGGCGATAGCTGTGCAGACAAAGGCTGCAAAGCTGGCGCCGTAACCAACTGCGACGATAAGAATCTGTGCACAGACGACGCCTGCGATAGCAAGACCGGCAAATGCGGAGTAGTCAACAATTCCGCCGCTTGCTCGGATGACAACGCATGCACTACTGGCGACGTGTGTACCACTGGCGCCTGCAAGCCCGGCGTCGCCACCGTTTGCGACGACAAGAACCTGTGCACCGACGACAAATGCAACCCGGCGACCGGGGCGTGCGCAGTGACGAACAACACAGCCACGTGCTCGGACGGCAATGCCTGCACGGTCGGCGACATCTGTGCAACGGGAACGTGCAAGGCCGGCGCGAACAAAGTCTGCGATGACAAAGATGGCTGTACGCTTGACGTTTGCAATAAGACCACAGGAGCTTGCTCGGCATCGCCAATCGTTGGTTGTGGCGGCAATTGCAAGGTTGTGGCCGATTGCGATGACAAGAATGCGTGCACCACTGACGCGTGCACCAGCGGAAAATGCGCAAACGCTGTAAATACATTGGCGTGTGACGACAAAGATGGATGCACCGTCAACGATGTGTGCAACGCCGGCGTGTGCAAACCGGGGACCAAGAAGCCGTGCAATGATGGCAATCTGTGTTCCGACGACAGTTGTGACAGCGTTACCGGCGACTGCAAAGCAACCAATAACATCTTGCCGTGCAACGACAACAACGCATGCACTCTGAGTGACGTCTGTGCAGGTGGCGTGTGCGCGCCGGGTGCACCGATGAACTGCGACGACAAGAACCCGTGCACCACCGGCGACACCTGCAAGCTCGGAGCCTGCGTGGTCGGCATCCCAGTGGTGTGCGACGACAAGAATGGATGCACGACCGACAGTTGCGACAAGTTGACCGGTAAGTGCTTATTCCTCAACAACACTTCAGCGTGCACCGATAGCAATGCCTGCACCACCGGCGACGTGTGCACCCTGGGAGGCTGCAAGGCGGGGGCCGCGACCAATTGCATAGACAACCAAGTGTGCACCACCGATACCTGTGATAAAGTTTCAGGAAAATGCAGCAATGTGGGGAATGCTTTGGCTTGTACGGACAATGACGACTGCACCGTGGGCGACGCGTGCGCATTCGGTTTATGCAAAGCCGGCACACCAACCGTTTGCGACGACAAGAACCAATGCACTACAGATACTTGTGACAAAGTGACGGGCAAATGCGTACTCGTCAACACCGTGTTGCCGTGCAATGATGGCACGCTGTGCACTAGCGGCGATAAATGCGATGGCGCTGGCAAGTGCGGCGGCGGGGTCAACGTCGTGTGCAAGTTGGCGTTGTGTGCCCCTAGCGCCTGCGACGGTGCCACGGGCCTGTGCAAAGTGACCAATGCGCCTGTGACAACATTGTGCGACGACTTGCAGGTCTGCACCAAGGGCGACCACTGCGAAGCGGGCAAATGCGCCTCTGGTCCGTGGGACAACACCTGCGGATGCCAGACCGCGGCGACGTGCGACGATAAAAACGCTTGCACAACCGATACCTGTGTCAGCAATAAGTGTGTATTTACCATCACCGCCAGCGCCGCCTGCGACGACGGCGATGTGTGTTCCTCCGCCAGCAAATGCGACGCTTCCGGCAAGTGCATCGCCAGCGCATTTTTTGACTGCAAGGGCGCCGATGACCAATGCAATACCGGCACTTGCCTCGAAAACGCCGGCGCCCCGATTTGCAAGAAAGTGCCCAAACTCAAGGGAACAGTCTGCACCGACGCCAAATTCTGCACCACCGGCGAAATGTGTGACGGCCTAGGGGCGTGCAACAACGGCCTGCCCGTTTCCTGCGGCAAGCCCGCGCAGTGCTACCAATCGCTGTGCACTGAGGCGGCCAAGGGCTGCAGCACTCCCTTTCAGCCCATCGGTTCCGCCTGTACCGACAAGAGCATTTGCACCGACACCGACATTTGCAATGGCGCAGGCGTGTGCAAGGGCACCTTGCTCGACAGTTGCACACCCGTGTTGGCTACCTTCAATCCGGCGTCGCCGAGCATCAACACGGCGACTGCGGCCAACGGTACTGCCACCGCAACCACCAATGTGACTCTATATCCGACGGCAAACTGCACCGGCACTGCTTACAATGCGGTCGGTGTCACGGCGAACCCCGCGTTTTCTGTTGGGTTCAGTGCGGCAAAGCAGGCGTGCACCTCAGTTTCGGCAATTGCAACCGATGCCGCTGGCACCAAGTCAAAGTGCTCTAAATCATTGGTGTTCAACAACTACTCGTGCACGCAGTGCCCGTGTGGCGATGCCGACTACATTCGGCGCTTTGGCGGCAGCAAGGCCGATACGGGTGCTGCAGTTGCAGTCGATACGGCCGGAAGTGCCTATGTTGCCTCGAATACGGATGGCGCGATCCCGCCCGGTGTAGCACTAGGTGGCTATGACGCCGTATTGACCAAGCACGACACCGCCGGCGCAAGGGTGTGGACGACCCAGTTTGGCTCCGCTGGCGACGATACCGCAGTCGCCGTTGCCATCGACAATGCCGGTGCAGTGTGGGTGGTCGGGACCACTACGGGCGACATCGACGGCGCTGGTCCGTTGGTGGCACCAGCCGCAGGCGACACCAGTGTCTATTTCGCCCGGTTCGACGCCGCCACTGGCAAGCAATCCATGATCAAGTTGTGGGCCACCGCTACCCGCAAAGAAACCGCCATCGACATGCAATGGGACGCCCAAAACACCCGTCTAGTCGCTCTAGTCCAAAGCGCAACACTGGGCGGCGGCGGCCTATCGCCGCAGCTTGTAGTGGTCGCTCCAGCCACTGGCGTAATCACCAAGCTGTGGGAGTACATTGAGGATGGCCAAAACAAGAATCCGGTTGGCATTCACGTCGACGTGGGCGCCAATGTGTATGTCAGCGGCCGTACTCAGTTTGGCATTGCCGGCGCACTGTCGAAGACAGGGGCCGCTGGTGGCGGCATCTACCTGTACAAAGTGTCGACGCTAGGCAAAACCGTGTGGCTGCAACAATGGGGCAGCGCGGCCTTCGACTACGCGGGCGGTGTCGTTACCGACGGCGCCGGCAAAGTCTACGCCACAGGCTGGGCTCAAGGCTTGGCCACAGGCGCCCAAGTCGGTGCCACTTACGCTGGCTCAACGGGCATCGACTGGGGACATTATGGCGACATGATCGTTGCCCAATTCGACGAAGTTAGCGGCAAACAGAACTGGCTGTATCAATCCGGCACCAGCGGGGGTGACGCAGGACTGCACTTGGAGTTCCAAACCGGCAAAAGCGGCGGCGTCATCATCACCGGCGTAACCACCGGTAACATGGAGACCTTGGGCGGTACCTCCAAACTGGGCCTGCAGGACGTGTTTGTCGCGAAGGTTTCGCAGTTTGGCACCCTTGTGAGCACCCGTACTTATGGTACCGCGGCCTACGACGGGGCCGGCAAGACCATGCGGGCTGGCGCGCCCGGCAATCTGTACGTCTCGGGCTATTCGGATGCCGATTGGATTGGCCAAAGCCCTGACGCGTGTGTGCCTCAGACCACGCGCGAGGTGTTTTTGGGCCGGTGGTGTGTGCAGTAGCGCCGATGTACGCCGGTAATCGATAGCAACTTGGTCTAGAGAGCCGATCAAATAAGATTTGCTCGGGGTCTCAGTGCTTGCTTTGTGGGTCGCGAGCCTGCGGCACGTATTCAGTGGCCTGCGGGTTGGCGTCAGGCCGCTCCGTTTTGTTTGGGAATTCTTTGAGGTTCGGCGTTAATGGGGCGGGTCTCTAGGGGCGTGTCGGAGTATTCCGACTCGCTCCTAGAGCCGTGTGGCTAGACGGCGGCAACTGTCTGAAACTACACGGATTCACTCCGGGCAGTTCTCGGACAGTTGAGGATAGTTGACTGGCTAGGAGCCTGTCGGATCGTAATAGATTCATTGTGTATGACCTGATAGACATTTCATAACCGTTTGATTTCCGACAGGCTCCTAGGATCCTGCACATCTGCCGCATGTGACCGCTGGCTCGCAGCGTGCAGGTCGAGGGCGTTTGCCGTAGACTCCTCCGCCCCAGCCTGAGGCCTTGATGTCGCCCAATACTCTGCCCGACCTTTCCCAGTTGCCCAGCAACGACGCGGCCGCAATTTGCGCGCGTTTTGAATCAGTTCCGGCGCGTCGCCGCTTGTTTTGCAACCGAACGCTCAATCTGCGTGCCGTAAAGGCCATCGGCTACGACATGGATTACACGCTGGTTCACTATCACGTTCGCGCGTGGGAAGGGCGCGCATACGCCCATTTGCGCCAGCGCCTGCTGGACGGCGGTTGGCCCGTCGGCGGTCTGGAGTTTGACCCCGAGCGAGCCATGCGCGGTTTGGTCATCGACAAGCGTTTGGGTAACTTGGTCAAAGCTAATCGTTTTGGCTACATCAAACAGGCCATGCACGGCACGATCGAGCTCAGCCCTGAGCAGATTCGCGAAAGTTACGGGCGCACGTTGGTCGATCTGGCTGATGGCGCGCGGTGGATTTTCCTGAACACCTTGTTTGAGATTAGTGAGGGCTGCATGTACGCGCAGCTCATCGACTTGCTCGACCGCGGCGACTTGCCGGGGCCGATGGGCTACGACGAACTGTACCGGCGTGTGCGCCATACGCTGGACCGCGCTCACTTGGAGGGCGCGCTTAAGGCCGAGATCTTAGCGAGTCCCGACTTGTATGTTGACCTCGACCCGGACTTGCCGTTGGCGCTGCTTGACCAGAGAGAATCCGGCAAGCGATTGCTTCTGGTAACCAATAGTGAGTGGAATTACACAGATGCGATGATGACCTACGCATTTGATCGCTTCTTGCCGCCGGGTATGCACTGGCGCGATCTGTTCGCTGTCATCGTGGTGTCGAGTCGCAAGCCTGCGTTTTTTACCGGTAATCATCCCCTGTATGAAGTCGTCAGTGCCGACGGGCTGCTGCGGCATGCCAATGACAATATCGCTGAGGGTAAGGTCTATTCTGGAGGCTGCGCGGATCGATTGGAGAAATCTCTAGGTTTGGATGGCGATCAAATCGCTTATGTAGGCGACCACATGCTGTCGGATACCTACTATGGAAAAAAGTTGATGAATTGGCGCACTGTCGCGATCCTGCGCGAACTGGAAGACGACATCGAGGCGATTCACTTGTTTGCCCCGCAACAGCAACGAATTGAGAGCCTGATGGTGGAGAAAGAAGAGCTAGAACACGCGTTTAGCCAACTTCGCATCTTGCGGCAGCGCCAGAGAGCCAAGTATGGGCCACGCCTCGACGCCGATGAACAGCGCGATTTAAGTGACAATATCAACACTTTACGCGATCGCCTGCTGCAACTGGACGCCGAAATTGGGCCACTGGTGGCGGACTCAAACACGCTGGCCAATCGCAACTGGGGGCTGATGATGCGCACTGGCAACGATAAAAGCTTGTTTGCGCGCAAAGTGGAGAATCACGCGGACGTGTACACCTCGCGGGTGTCCAATTTGGCCTACACCACACCGTTCGTTTTCTTGCGATCGCTGCGCGGATCACTGCCCCACGATGCCGCCGTGTGGCCGCCTGCAGGTTGAGTCGACGCTCTCTAGTTTTAGGGCTCGCAATGAATAAATAATTCATTTGCCGTGCCCGTTTGCTTGCTGGATGGGTCGCAAGCTCGCGTCTTTACAGCCCACTCGCCGCTCCGGTCTTCGCGCAGGTTGATCGAGTTGTTCTTTTGCACGACCTTAGTGGAAGTTGTCACTACGTTGCCAACAATCGGCTAGACGGACCCCATGGTAGATACCGACAAACAGCCATCCAAAGTGCGTCTGCGACTGGTCTGGTTCGGGACTGCAGTGTTGATAGCGGCCACAGCGGCGGCGCTGGCCTTTGGCCTAGTCGCCACCCCTGTTGGCCGTGATATTGAAGCCCGCACCTGGGATTGGCGGGTGCGCCTGTGGACGCCCGATCGGCCTGCAAGTGACGCGGTGATTCTGGAAATTGATGAAGGCAGTCTGCGCTGGCTTAGTCGCCATGAAAAAGTGCCGTGGCCGCTACCTCGCGACGTCTGGTGTCGTATTTTGACCGAACTGAAATTGGCCGGCGCCAAAGCGGTAATTTTCGACGTTCTGTTCACTGAAATCAGCGAGTTTGATGAGCCATTCGCTGCCTGCGTCAAGGACCACGGCGCGACGGCCTTGGCTTGGCAGTGCATGGGCGATGAAGCCGTATCCCCGCCACCGTGGAGGATCGACAGCCCTGATATGGCGCAATTGCCTAAACGGAGTTGCAAGGCCGTGGTGCCTGTGGATGTGCTGCGCGATGCCGCGGCGCTCGGCGGTCGGGTGGAGATGGAACCCGATCCGGACGGCGTCATTCGCCACGCCACTCCATTACTGCGCTACGAAGCGGGTATGGAGGCCTATCCAGCGCTCGGCTTGGCCGCAGCCATGCTGGCCGATCACCACACGCCAGTGCTGGTTGAAGGTGAATTGCACTATGGAAATGCCCGACTGCCCTTGGACGACGGCGGGCGAATGTTGCTGGCTTGGCGCCGCGCCGACAATGCCGTACAGCGCGTGCAACTCAAACAGCTGTACGCGGCGTCGCGACAGCGTGAAGAGGGATTACCTGTCACATTTGACGCCAAAGTCGTTCAGGGCAAAGTTATTTTCGTCGCGGGCACTGCAGCGGCAACTTATGAGTATCGAGTCACTCCGGTCGCAGAGGGTACCCCCGGAGTGTACGCCCACGTGGCGCTCTACGAAGCACTGCGCGGCGGCGCAGTGGCGATTGCGGCCCCGACGGTCCTTAACGGCCTAGTATGCTTCGGCCTCGCGCTTCTGGTCACCCTTGCCGCCCTCGGCTTTGCGACGCCCCAGGCTCAACTCGGCAGCATGATTGCGTTAGGTGGTGGCTGGTTGGCAATCGCGGCCATAGCTTACCGCCAACAAGGCTGGTGGCTCGGTCTAGTCGCCCCCCTTTTGGCGGCGTTGCTGGCATTTGCAGCCGGCGCGCTCACCAACTATCGGTGGGTAGGCCGCGAGCGCCGCCTCATACGCCACGCTTTTGCCCACTACTTAAACGCAGAAGTCATCGAACAGCTCGTTTCCAACCCAGATGCCCTCAAGCTTGGTGGCGAGCGCCGTGATATTACAGCATTTTTTTCGGATATTCGCGGTTTCACCAGCTTGACCGAAGCAACCGAGCCGGCGCAGTTGGTTGTGCTGCTCAACGAGTGTCTGGGCGCATTGACCACAGAATTGCTCAACAACCGCGGCACCATCGACAAGTATGTTGGCGATGCGATTGTCGCTATGTTTGGCGCGCCGTTGCCGGACTTGGACCATCCCTACAATGCGTGCCGGGGCGCGCTGGCTGTGCAGGACCGCATGGCGCGATTGCGCGAAAACTGGAAGCTGCGCGGTTTGCCTGAGTTGCACGTGCGTGTGGGCATGAGCTCAGGCCAAGCACTGGTTGGCAACATGGGATCGCAACAGCGCTTTGATTACACGATGATCGGCGACATGGTCAATCTCGCGGCTAGGCTAGAGGCGGCTGCGGGCAGCTATGGCATTGGCATCTTGATCGCCCATGCCATGGCTGTGCGGGTGCAGGATCGCTTTCTGGTGCGAGAAATCGACGCAGTGAGGGTCAAGGGCAAGGCGATCGGCGTGCGCATCTACGAATTAATGGCAGTGCTCACTGACGCCTCGGCCAGCCAGATCGAACTTGCGGCGGCGACTGAAAAAGGCCTCGCTTTCTATCGTCAGCAAGACTGGCAGCAGGCGCTTGCCGTCTTGACGCCGCTGGCTGAGGCAGGTGACGGTCCAGCGACCACACTGGTTGGCCGAGTTGCGGTGTTGCGCACCAAGGAACTGGCAGCCGATTGGGATGGCATTTACGAGTTCACTTCCAAGTAGCAACGTGCGCCCTCCACAGCGTCGGCTTCCTTGTCAGACGGCATAAACATGTGGCAGACTGCCTTGGATCGCGGAATGGCACCACCGGTGTCCGGCCGCAATATTTAGGCACCGTCCCAGAATAAGGCATTCCGTGACCGGTCCCGTTTGCTTGCTGTGTTGGTCGCAAAGTTCGCGTCCTGAAAGGCCGATTCGCCCCTCCATTTGGGTGGAGACCGATCGAGTCGTTTGAGGACCGTTCCTAAGCCCACGGAGTTCCCCGGCTCCGCTTCAATTGCCAAGCTTAATCGTGCCAAGCTTAATCGTGCCAAGCTTAATCGTGCCAAGCCAACTTGCCGTACCAGTCGCCATGGCTGGTGTTTTTGCCATTCACTGGTGTTTTTGCCATTCACTGGTGTTTTTGCCATTCAATGGGACCAAAGAGGCAACTCAAAGTCCTATACAATATTTACTCTTTTTCTCTAGTTTCGAGGCAGGTGCCTCCAACTAACTC
>SHZD01000172.1 GCA_009692465.1 Myxococcales bacterium | reverse complement strand
GCTCCGACGCCGTGACTTGAACACGGGACATGGTGATTAACAGTCACCCGCTCTACCAACTGAGCTACGTCGGAATTTTCCCCGCAAACGCGGGAGGTCGGAAACAGTGCCGCTTCGGCGGGGTCGGACAGGACTGAATTGGAGCGAAAGTGAACAAAATCGCCAATACACCGGGTGATTTGGTCGGGCAAGCGCGACAACCGAATCCAGCGAGGGCCGAAATTTTAGCGGGCGGCGCAGCTACTCGTCAACCCCTTGCTGGTGATGTCGCCGACGCTTAGACTGCGCAGCATGGCCACACGTTCTGCTGCTGCTAGCCCAAAAGAGCCCAAAGAACCTAAAGAATCTTTGGTGGTTGTCGACGATAACGGGCTGAATTTGGAGCTTGGCACTGGCCGGTTGCGCGCCGTGTATGTGGTGACCTCTGGCGACGATCCGAACCGACCGGAGCGATCAGAACGGCCGCGCGCCGACCCGGCTGCCTTGATCGCGACAGCGCGCAAGATTGAGGAAATTGCGCTCAAACGCGGCGATCCCGCTTTGGATTATGTGAGGCTCGACTATCTGGATGGCGATTTCGAAGCGATCGGCATCAACAATTTAATCGGGAACGAGCTGCGCGCGCAGTCCTTGTTTGGTGGCCGACGCGTCGTCACTGTCGTGCACGCTGAGAACCTGCAGTTCGGCGAAGGCAAAGCTAGGGGTCGGGCAAAGGCAGCCAAAGCCACCGAAGAGGACAAGCGCCCTACTGACCAACTTGAGATTCTGCTAGGCCGAATTGATGCCCACGACGCCAACCCACCGTTTGTGTTGATTGTCGTCGCCGAGACCATCGATCGGCGGTTGGTGGTGTGGAAGTCCTTGATTCGTGCGGGAATGCTGGTCGAGGTGGCGCCATTGACGGCAATGGCTCTTCAAAATTACTTGATCAGTCAAGGTGCGCCGCACAACACCCGCATTGCGCCTCAAGTTGCTCAAAAGATTTGGGATCGCCTCGGTGGTTCCGATGCGGCGCGCCTGCGCTCTACCGCCGATCGGCTGTTGCTCGATGCCGGGATCGGTGGCCAACTGACAGTGGCTGCGGTCGAGGACACGGTGCCGATGGACCGCGAGGGCGCCGTGTTCGCAATCACCGATGCCATCGCTCAACAGGATTTGGTGCGCGCGCTTACGGTCTTGCATTTGCTTCTTGGACACGGCGGGCCCGGCGAGCGCGAAGGCGAAGTGCTTAAGCTTGTTGGATTTCTTGCCAGTCACTATCAGTCTTTGGCCCAAGTGGCCGCGCATATGACGGCCGGCCGCAACCAACGCGACATCGAAGCCGCGACCGGCCTGCACCCCTTTCGCTGCGAAATGATGGTCCGTCAGCTAAGGACGATGAAGGCTGGGCGCCTAGAGATGGCCTTGCAAACGGTAGCAGAACTCGATATTGTCATGAAAAGTTCAGCACTTGGCGACCGAAAGGACTCAACCTCGCGCTGGCTGGAACAGGCCTTGGCTGCCCTACTACGCGGCCATCCACTCCGGTTAGGCCGCCAACGAACGGCGCTAGACACTCTTTAGATCCTTCACTAAAAACGACTGGTGTTCGCCGTCCCGGACCGCTATTTCCACTCTGTCGCGACCCGAGTGAGCGGCGCTGCGGTTGCCGCACATCTGCTCGACAACTTGGCGCAAAAACCGCAAGCTACGCGCCCGCTAGGCTGGCCGTTGGCAGTCGCGGTAGTCGAGATTAGGGCGGCAACAAGAATTAACAGCGAACGATTACACTGAGTTCTATGACATTTTCCCGAATCCGCCCGCTGAGCCATCTTGAACTGCTGGAAGCCGAGAGCATCGCCATCCTGCGCGAAGTCGCCGCGGAGTTCGAACGGCCAGTGCTGCTGTTTTCTGGTGGTAAAGACTCGATCGTGATGCTGCGGCTGGCAGAGAAAGCGTTCCGGCCTGGCCGATTTCCGTTTCCACTCATGCATATCGATACCGAACACAACTTTCCCGAAGTGATCGAGTACCGCGATCGCCGGGCCGCTGAGCTGGGCGAAAAGCTGATTGTGCGCTCCGTCGAAGACAGCATGCGCCGGGGCCGCATTGTGGAACGTCCTGGCCAGGATAATTCACGCAACCGTATGCAAATCACAACGCTGTTGGACGCCGTGGCTGAGTTCAAATTTGAGGCGATTTTTGGCGGTGCGCGGCGGGACGAAGAAAAGGCGCGGGCCAAGGAACGCATTTTTTCGTTTCGCGACCAGCATGGGCAGTGGGACCCGAAGAATCAACGCCCGGAATTGTGGAATCTTTACAACGGTAGAATCGCCGCGGGTGAACAGATTCGCGTATTTCCGATTTCCAATTGGACGGAAATGGACGTGTGGCAGTACATCTTCCAAGAAAATATTGAAGTACCAAGCATTTACTACACCCACCGTCGGCCTACGGTGATTCGGGGTGGGCTGGTTGTACCGATTAGCGTGCTCATGCCGGCGCTACCTGATGAAATCGTGCAGCAACGCGACGTTCGGTTTCGCACGGTGGGCGACATGAGTTGCACCGCATGTGTTGAGTCGACGGCCAAAAATGCCTCTGAAATTATTGATGAAACTGCCGTTACCCGCATCACGGAGCGAGGCGCGACCCGCGTCGATGACAAAGTGAGCGAGGCGTCGATGGAAGACCGCAAACGGGCAGGATATTTCTAGCCAGATTTGGCAATCGCTGCTCCAGTTTAAGCCAATACTGCCACATACTTCCAAACCACTGTAGCCAATTTCAATTAGCCACTGTAGCCAATTTCAAATAGCCACTGTAACCAGTTTCAAATAGCCACTGTAACCAGTTTCAAATAGCCACTGTAACCAGTTTCAATTAGTCACTGTAACCAGTTTCAATTAGTCACTGTGGCGTGGGGAGCCTTCACACAAGCATGGATTTATTGCGTTTCTCTACAGCTGGCAGCGTTGACGATGGCAAATCCACTTTGATTGGTCGCTTACTATATGATTCTAAAGGTGTTTTTGAGGACCAGCTTGAAGCCGTAGCCCGTTCGACAATCAATCGGTCGGCCGGGCCCATCGACTTGTCATTGCTTACTGACGGTTTGCGTGCTGAACGCGAGCAGGGCATCACCATCGACGTCGCCTATCGCTATTTTGCCACTCCAAAGCGCAAGTTCATCATTGCTGACACCCCTGGCCACGAGCAGTATACCCGCAATATGGCTACTGGTTCGTCAACGGCGAGCTTGGCGATTGTGCTGATCGACGCCCGCCACGGTGCGCTGGTCCAGTCGAGGCGGCACACGTTCATTGCCGCATTGCTGGGCATTCCGCACCTTGTCGTGGCCGTCAACAAGATGGATTTGGTGGGATTTTCGCAGCAGCGTTTTGAAGAAATTCGCGCTGATTTCGCGCCATTTGTCGAAAAGTTGGGGGTATCTGCGCCCAAGTTTATTCCGTTGTCGGCGCTTTGGGGCGATAACGTGGTGGAGCCGTCGCAAAACACGCCTTGGTATAGCGGTGGTACGCTTCTCGACTACTTGGAGACCGTCGACGTTGCCGCCGAAGAGAACTTTTCGCAGTTTCGTTTTGCCGTGCAATATGTGATTCGGCCTGATTTGAATTTTCGCGGATTTGCCGGCCAGATCGCCGCGGGTAGCGTGCAAGTAGGCGACGTGGTGCGCTGTCTGCCGGCGGGCACCGAGTCAACAGTCAAGCGAATTTTTACGTTGCACGGTGATTTGGAAGGTGCGTTTGCACCGCAGTCGGTCGCCTTGTTGCTGGCCGATGAAATCGACGTCTCGCGCGGCGACATGTTGGTCGAACCAAGCCAACAGCCTTGGATTCGCAAGACTTTTGATGCCGACCTGGTGTGGATGGACGCGACGCCCCTGGACTTGACCCGCCCCTATCTGGTCAAGCACACCACGCGCTCGGTGCGCAGCAAAGTGGCGCAGATTCACTACCGTGTCGACGTGAACTCGTTGGAGCAAAGACCGGCAACTGCGCTACAGCTAAATGAAATTGCCCGAGTTCGCCTTGCGTGTGCCCAGCCACTGTACCTCGATGCCTACCGCGATTTTCGCCGCACCGGCTGCTTTGTCCTAATCGACCCGCAGAGCAATGCCACGGTGGCGGCGGGCATGGTCTGCGCCGAGCAAGGGGCTGAGTCTGAAGTCGGTGAGGATCTGCCCCGCATTGATCGGCAAGCCCGAGCGGCACAATTCGGTCACCGCGCGGCAATTGTGGCCTTGCGGGCAGAGTCGCCAGCCATTCAAACCCACCTTGCCCACTTGTTGACATCTCGACTTTTCCAGCGCGGCGTAGCGGCCGTGTTGCTCGATCAAGACGCCATGACTGCGGCGCCCGCTGCTAATTCTTCGGCTTGTGGCGCTTGGCTGGCCGGCCGGCTGGTCGACGCCGGGCAAGTCGTTGTTTTAGATATTGATTGGACCGATGGCGGCGACCAAGCTTGGCGGTCTGGGGTCGCCGCGGCGGATTGGCTGCGAATTGACGTTGGGCTGGCCGAGATCGGCGACGTTGCAGCCGATGGAATTGCCATCGCGCTGGACGATGGTGCCGTCGACGGCGCTGTACGCAAAATTGTACTCGCGTTGGCCGACCGCGGTCTGTTTGGCGCTTCGAGCGTGGTTTCCCCTGGGGCGGGCATCTAGGGCAGCGAATTGTAGCCCGGTAAGGCGGTATCAACGCAATGCTGCTCTGTCACGGGTGCCTTCGCAATGCCCGAAAACACCAATTCCTTGGCTAAGTTGGCATGACCTGAGGCCGGCTCGGTTCCGGTCAGCGCACTACGTGAAGCGCGGCGGCAGCCATGCAGCCTTGGCGGCCATTGGACAGGCGCACGTGCATCCTGCCATCGGCTAGTTCAGCAATCTGGCGCAGTTCTATCCCTTCGGGCAAGCCGGTCGGTTCGCCGACACCGCGGCAGGCTCGAAGCGCGGCGTCTTCCTCGATGACCACCGCGGTAGTGACAGTGGCATCAATATGCGCAGCGAAGGCCAGCCAAGCCCCAGCGGCAATTTGCACAACCGCCAAAATACACAACACGGTCATTGGCTTCCAGTTGATTGACCGCCGGCGCTGCCATTCAAATAGTCCTAGCACGCCTGCGCCCGCCAGCATCACTAGCAGTGCCAACGCCGACCTTGGCGCTGCACGAGACAGAGCAATGTCGATTTCTGGGCTTTCATCAAATACATGCAGCGTTTGATGGCGGCGTCGGGCTAATTCTGCCAAATCACTGCGCACCGACGCCAAACTGGCTTCAATATCCTGGCGAAGGTCAGCGGTTGGCTGCAATCGCAATGCCTGCCGGTAATGAGCCACCGCCCAGCCCATCTGATTGGACTGGTACTGGGCGTTGGCCAAGTTGTAGTGCAAAGCAGCGGACGGCGCGCCACGAGCAAGAAGACGGGCGTAAGCAGCGGCGGCGCCACCAAAATTGCCGGACACATACTGCCGGTTCGCGGCGGCAAACTCGGCGTCCAGACTGACGGCAAGGACGGGGTTGACCGCCAAAAGTGTGCCGCAAAGACCTAGGCCCACCAGCGCAACGAACACCGCGTTTGGCATTGCATCCGGTGCCTTCCATTGAGTCTCTACTAGCCGCAGTGTAGTCGCTAGATCTGTTGCCGTGCTCACCGCAGCGCCAGCATAGTCTGAGCTTGGGGCATACCTCGCATAGTCACAGTGTTGCAACAACTCCGACAACTTGCGGGCCGCGTTGTTGTCAATCCCGCGCTGGCCGAGCCGAGCGACGAATACTGCCTCCGAGGCGTTGAGGGGGTCGGAAATACCATTGCAAGTCAAGTAAGCTGCAACGGTGCGGCGCATGACCGGATAGGCCGCGTCCTGAGCCAGGGTCGCCGTGGTCTCCAGTTCGCCCAACGCTAGGTCCAATGCACTGGCTCGGGCCCGCTGCGGGGCAAGGGCTGCCTGTCGCCGCCGCCAGAGCCCGAGCAACCAAAGGAGGCCCATTAACAACCACGGCACGCTGCCCACCACCCAAATCCAGGAGCGGGCGTGCCACGGCTGGTCGTGACTGGCACCCAATTCCAGTTGAGCGGCGATCGGGCGCGGCACCTGACGCTGTGGCAATGCTGCTTTGGGCGGCCCCCCAAGTGATTCAGGCTGGCCAGTGTGTGCCGGCCCACCAATTACAGCGGGCACGACAGATCCGGCACGGTACGCCCCAGTAGTCGGCACAGCGGCGGGTCCTTCGCCAATGACGTCCACCACAAATGGGCCAAGGGTATCAACGGTGTAGGCGCTAGTCTTGGGGTCGTAGCAACCAAATTGCACTGCCGCGACTTCAAAGCGACCGGGGTGCTCAAAGCTAACCACGTATTGCCAAATGCGCTGGCCGTGAGTCCCGCGCTCGGAATGTTGAACGCCGTCGGTCGCACGTGTTGGCAGCGCTTCCACAGTCATGCCGGCGACTGGCGGAGGAGTTATCGCCTTTAAATTGAGGATATTACCCTCGCCAGACACCTCATACTGCAGCAACAAACGCTCGCCGACCTTGACCCGCTGGTTTGGCGAGACCGTACCGCCGGCCGACAGCTGAGCGCGGGCCCGCAAAGAGCCGACGCTATTGGGATCGTGGCCTGCCGGGCGGCCTTGGGTCGGCACTTCGCGCACCGTCAACTCGAGCAGCGGAGCCGCCACTTTGACCGCACGGGTTTCAAAGAAATCGCCCATATCCAGCCGAAAAATCGGACCTTGCAGCAGCGCTTTTCCAGACCGTTGCGGAGTCAGCAACACGCGATGGGTAATCGTGCGCTGGTACACTCGGCCACCGATTTGCACTGACTCGGCTTCAGGGCGCTGTTTGAGCAGGTCAAACGGGTCCAGATCGCTATACTTAGGGCCGGCCGTCTCGCGAACCCCTGAAATTTGGGTGTTTCTGCTCCAATACAACTCGTAGGTCAGCACCACCGGTTCACCGACAAACGGCGACGAATTGCTGAGCACCGGCCGAACGAATGCGGTTTGTCCGGCGTAGCGGCGCAAATCTGAGGCTTGATCGGCCGCCACCGCCGGACCTGTGACTTCAACGTGGCCTACAACTTCAATTTCCACGGCCGCAGTCCTAGCCACGACTTGACCACCCAAGTACAACTCGACCGGACCAATCGTGAACTTGCCGACCTGACTAGGCGTACCAACGAAGGTAAAGTTCTCGACGCGCTCAATATCACCATTCACAATGCTCACTTGCGACTGGCGACCGGCACTGCGAAACTCAAATCCTGGCGACGCCAACTCGGTCATTTGCGAAAACTCGCCCGACGCGCTGATGGTGACGCGCAGTTCTTCGTCCAGCACCAACCGTCGGGTGGACGTCTGCAACTGGGCGCGGGCGGAGGCCAACGCGGCACTGGCCGTCAACAAAGCAGCACAGGCAGTCAACAAGGCAACAAACGCGCACACTAGGAGCCTGTCGGAAATCAAACGCATTTTGAATGTCTATCCGGTTATACACAATGAATCTATTACGATCCGACAGGCTCCTAGCCATTCAGATATTCTCAACTGTCCAAGAACTGCCCGGAGTAAATCCGTGCAGTTTCGAACAGTTGTCGCCGTCTAGCCAGACGGCGCTAGGAGCGAGTCGGAATACTCCGACACGCTCCTAGTCCAACTAGTCGCACAGCTACCCTGCCCCGCCCCTCCCTCGCGGACACCGTCATGGGCGATTACCAGTCCTTATCGGGCTTGGTGTTTTTGAACGGTGAGCGCCGCATCGCATCTTGAGCTTCCAAATTGTTCGGGTTGTGGTCATTGCGTTCCATCTGGCGGCGGCGCTGTTCTTGCTCAGCCTTCTGCTCAGGTGTCTGTGGCTGTTTGTCTGGTTCTGGCTTGTTTTCTTCTGGCTTGTTCTTCTCTTCGTCCTTCTTTTCCTCGTCTTTCTTGTCCTGATCCTGTTGATCTTTCGAGTCCTGCTTGTCACTTGGAGGTGGCGGCTCTTCCACCCGCAAAACATAGAAATTCTCAACAGTTGGCGCAGCAGAGACCCGCAATTTGATCACGCGATCTACTTTGGTCGCCGGCACTGTGATGCCAGCAATCGCCGTTCGCTGGCGGCGCAAGGCTGGCGAGTCGTCCTTGCCAGGACCGCCGAACTTGCCGTCGTCGCCGCTCGCCGTCTGCGCCCGCGCCAATTCTTTGACGCCCGACTCATCAAGCACTGCAAGGTCGAGCGCGCCATGCGATCCATCATAGCGAGCCGTAATTTGCAAATTTTGTCCGGCTTTTTGGGACAACTGCAGCCAGTCGATGTCGCCCTTGCAGACGCGAAGCAGGCGCTCACCGCCCACTTCCAGCGGTTTGGCATCTTTGGCCAAGTCGTTGGGCTCCAATTCATCATTGCCCGCCGGACAGGGCGGCAAGATGCGCAACTGCAGCGTGTACGGCAAGTCCAAACGCGCCGCGCTGCGGTCGATCGACGGTCGCGGTGTACCAGCAGGCAGCGCAATGTGTGGAATCGGCTTAGGTACCGCTGGTGCTTGACCGGCCGGGCCAGTTGTAGACGCCGGTGGCGTCGCGGGCAGCCCAGGCTGGACCACGGTTGGTGTCGCCTCAATCGGCTCCGGTGCTAGATTGGGCAAGCCCTCGGCGGGAAAATTCGGCGCAGCTACCCCACCGCCCGTAACACGCACCCGATAGTGGCCAGCGGGCGGCGCCAGCACTGCCACAGTTCGCACTACACTACCGCCCTGCGAGACAGCGCCGCCAAAACCTGCACCCCACAATTGACCTTTATCATCCCAGACTTCCACGGTCAGGGCGCCAGCCAGATCGGCCGCATCCGGCGCGTTCTCCAACGAAGCACCCAAGTCGACAAAAAGGCTTTCGCCCGCGCTCAAATCCACGGCATACCAATCGTCATCGCCGGGACACAGTTGCAATTCGTTCAACGGTTGTAGGGTCATCTCGCGGTCGAGCGGATTGGCTTGCAAGGCTTGATCATTATCCTCAAAAGCATCGTCGCGCTGAGTGCAGGGCGGCAAAAGTTCTACCGCAATCTGGTAATCGGCTTCCGTGTCCGCCCCGCCCTCAATGCGCACATACACTTCGGCACCGTCGAAGCTGGCCAATCGGGCTTTGGTCCCCTCCTTGCCTTTCACGCCGATCGCCAAGACGCGGTCCGCAGCATCTACGATGGTCAGGTGCAACGAATCCGCCCCGGCATCGGTCTTCGCTTGGGCGGCAATGCGCACGCCAAAGCCAGGTTCCAGCGGCAACCGCCAATAGTCAGGATTTTGCGGGCACAAGCGGCCAGCAGCGGGTTGACCAATGGGCAATGGTTTCGCTTGCTGGGGTGTGTCATTGGGCTCAGCCGCTTCGCGCAAGCGCTCACATGCAGGCAAGACCTTGATCGTCAAAGTATACGGGCTCTCGGCTTCGCCGACGTCAGCGATGTCGATGAGTACTGCTTGTGGCGCTCCGCGGACCACGACTTCAGCCGATTCACGCGCTGGAGCGGGCGGTGGGGCACCCGCTAGCCACGTTTTGCCATCGGCTGCCACCAGCGCGACATTGACCTGCGGTTTGGCATTTGGCGCCGTTGAATCGTCGGTTGCGGCGGCGGCCTCAGGCTTTAGCGCGACAGTGGCGGTCACGCGGTCGCCAGGCTGAGTCGCCACTTTGAAAACATCATGTTCATTAGGGCAAATGCGCAATTCAATCGATGTCTGCTTTTCGCCCTGAGGCAAGGTGATCGCTTGCGCTGATTCTGCGGACTCATTGGGTTCATGCGTCTTGTCGCGCAGCCCACACGGCGGAAAAGCCGCCAGCCGTGCCAGCTCCAAATTGCGCTTCACATCAGACCGCGTTGGATCGGCGAGCAATGCCTGCTCCAAACTCTGCACGGCCGACTTGAAGTGCGGCAAGGGGTTTTCTTCAGTCGTCGGCGCCGGCTTTTGCGCAGGTTGGGCACCAGAGCCAGGCTGTGCGGGCTTGGGGTTGGTCGCCGGGTCATCATTGGGGTCCGCCTTGTCCTCATTAGGTTTTTCGGCGGCCGCTTTCGACTCCAACGCACGGGCCCAGTTCAAGTGAGCGGTACCCAAACCGTAATGGATATCGGCTTCTAGCTTGGCGTCGCGATTGGCCACTGCGCCAAGCGCCCGCGACAGGCTCGTCACAGCGTCACTGTAACTGCCAAGCCAAGCTTGAGTCACGCCGATATTATACCAAATCAGGGCATGTTCAGGTCGAGTTGCCTGGGCTTGTTTGAATGATTGCAAAGCATCGCCATACTTTTTATCATCAATCTGCTTACGTCCACTGGAGATATCAGGATTTTCACGCTCCAACCACGCCGCTTGCACCGGCACCGCCAGCAGCGTCAAAGGCAGCAACACGGCCACAGCCACGGCAGCGCTACCTGAGAGTCGCAAGCGGCGCGCTGCCGAGGAACGGCGACGGGCCATCCACATTTCGGCCAACAACAGCAACAGCGCTGGACCGAGCAAGAACTGATAGCGATCTTCGCCAAGTTGCTTGAATTGCGCTAAAAACTCCGCCTTCTCCAAAGAGTCAAGCGCAGCGAACAACTGGGGCGCCACTGACTGGTTCGAATAACGCAACGCCTGACCCCCCGTTGCTTTAGCGATTTGTTCAAGCAAATCCATGTTCAGCTTGCTAAACACTGGGTTGCCCGCTTCGTCTTTGACTACGCCGGTGACCGTACCGTCAGGCCCCAAGACTGGCACTGGGTCACCAAACGCCGAACCCACGCCAACCGTGTAAATCCGGACCCCTTTTTCTGCCGCTTTGCGAGCCGCCTCCAACGCCGCGCCTTCGTGATCCTCGCCGTCGCTAAACAGCACGATGGCCTTGTTCTTGCTGCCCTTGAACTGCGGCATCAGATTGTCACGCAACTCGGCTTCTTGATTCTCTTTTTCGCCAGACAATATTTCGGTCGCCAATACAATGGCGCGCCCAATATTGGTACCGCCGACCGGCAAGTCGTCGGGACGCAAGTCTTGCAAGTAGTTGCGAATAACGTCATGATCGCTGGTCAACGGGCACTGCAGAAACGGAATTCCAGCAAACGGGATCAACGCGACGCGTCCGCCGGCCAACTTGGACAGCAATGCGGAGATCTCCAGCCCGGTGCCAAGCAAGCGGTTGGGGACGACGTCCTTGACCAGCATCGACTTGGAAGCGTCGACAACCAAAGCGATATCGATGCCAGCGTTGGAGATCTCAGTTTCGCGCAACCCATACCGGGGTCGCGTAGCCGCCCCAACCAGCAGCAGCAGCGCCAAAGTCGCCAATACCGCCCGAACCAACGCGCGCCGCGGCTCAAAACAAGCGACCATCTGCTGAATGGCACTGCCGGTGCCCAAGCGCGCCAAACGCCGCGGCCAGTTGGCAACTTCGACAACAGCCCACACGCCCAGAAGCGCAACGGCAATGGCATACCAGGCATATTCGGGATTGGCGATGGTCAAACTGTCGGGATTCATGCCGTCCAGATGTCGCGATTCGGCGACTTGTGGGTTCATCTAAGAACGTGAAAACTCGACCTCGGCAAGCCTAACGTCGGTCGAAACGGCCAAGGAGGCCAACCGGGGCAACCATGCTACTTGCCCAACGAGCAACGACGGCAGAGGAAAGCGATTGCTTGTGGCCATGCGCGTTGGCTGCCGCCGCAGACCTCAAGCGGGAAACGCCCGCAACCATGTGCGCCGCAACAATAACTCCAGGCCTAGGAGCATCATGCCGGCGAAAAGCCAGCCAAAAAACAGTTCGCGGCGATGGGTACGGACCTTGACTTGAAAAGTCGTCTTTTCCAAGTCGGCAAAGTCTTTCGAGAACTTTTCAGCATCGTAGGAATCGTAAAAACGCCCGCCGGTCAGCCCAGCAATCTCCCGGAGCAACTCCGGGTCGGTGGGAAACGGCCGGTCGGGTCGCTGGTACATGCGCCGACCGTGGCGATCAGCCATTGGTTTACCACGCAGTGGATCGTAAGCAGGAAGCCGAGTTTCCTTGCCAGATCCCACTTGAAACGTGAAGATCCGAACCTGATCCTTTTGAGATAATGAGGAAATGTACTTCGGAACCGTAGCAGCGTCCAACGCCCCGCCCTCTTGTTTGCCGTCCGTAATCAGAATCAGCACCCGCGATTTAGATTTAGCCTTTTCCAGACGCAGAAAGGCCCGATTGAGAGCATCGCCAATCGCAGTCCCCGAACCATTGATCGTACAGTTGTTTTTGCACGCCTCTGGCGATTCCTGCGTCCGTCGGCCATCGTCCAACACCAGCGTATCGAGCGCATTGA
>SHZD01000171.1 GCA_009692465.1 Myxococcales bacterium | reverse complement strand
CCATAATTTTCCACCGTCGCGCCAACGAGTTTGATCTCGAGTATCGCAGTGACGGTCGCTTCGTCGGCTTGTGCGGGTGTGGCTGCGACTTCAGCGGCTTTTGGCTTGCACTTATCATTACATTTCCGCTTGTTATGCGCAACCCGCCCGCCGCGGGCCGGCACCACTTGCTCACGATCCTTCGCGGCCGGCCCGAAAATGCCGTGGTACCTTATCATCGCGAGCTGAGGTAGCGGAATTTGCCCAATTATTCGATAGGCCAGATCCCGCCGTGACAGCGTTACCCCTGTGATGCCTCCTTTCCACTCGTTTTTTGAATGTTATCCGTATCTTGTGCTCGCCCACCGGCTCCAGCCGCTTGGCCGCGATCACCGGTCGGCACACGTAGCGAACGAGGTGCTCCAGCCGTTCCCGCGCAACTTCATGAATTCGCACGTTTGCATGGAGATTGAAGCCGTCGAAATCGACGCAGTTGCGCGACTTCAGCTTCGGTTGGCCGGTTTTGCCATTCGCAGTCGTCGGCGCCACCCGCTCCAGTTCTTGCGGCCCAAACAGCGCGTATTGCAGCAGATTGGCCATCACGGGGTCTGCCGGCACGGCTTTGCCATCGGCGTCCGCGCGTTTGGCGAAGAACCGGTCAGCCTGCCGGGTCACCCGTTTGACGATGTCGGCCAGCATGAAAATGGGGTTCCACGTGGCGCCACCCGGTTGGCACGCGCCATGTAGGATCGTGCAGGCGACCAGCGCGGCCCCCTCGGCTCCACATCCGCGGGCGCGTTGCTCGCCGTAGAGCTCCTGTCGATGGGACATGCAAACGCTGACCGACTGATTTTCGCAAGGAGCGACGCGTTCACACAGCGTCACAAAATCCGGGCGGTTACCCGAACACGCCCCACAACCTAGCATCCACAACAAGGCGTTGGCGGAGCAACCACGGTATCCTCGCCACTCGTCGCCCAAATCGACCTCGCCAGCCCGCCGGACCCTCCCGCAACCGCCTGCGCCAAGCGTGCGCCCCTCGCTTCGTGGCTGTCAAGCCCGACTTTCACGCCATCACGCCACGTGACGCCGCGCAATCGCCATGGGTTTGCACATGTGGCACGATTCTCGCCCATGACGTCACCCGCCGACATCCGCAAATCAATCCTGATTTTCGCCCTCAGCGGCCTCGGCAAGACGTCGCTTTGCCGCAGATTCCCCCGCGTCACCTACGATACCGACCTTGCCTTCGACGCCTCTCTAGCTGCAGCCTTTCCGAAGCTGGCACCAGACGATAGGTATACAGCCTGGCGAACGCTCGCACGATCCGAGCGGATAGGTACTCCAAACCGCATTGGCCCCCAAGCCGCCCAGCCGCAAAACGGCCAAAATCCCGAAAACCGCGACGCCGGACCATCCGGCGAGCCGCGCTCACGTGGATTCTGCCGCCATTTCAGCCGTGTCAAGCGCGAATTCGCCCCGTGCGGACAGACCGATCCGTAACCGCCCGGTGGCCACCGCCTAAAAATCGCGCCCAATCCCTGGCACGCTGTGGCCACGCGACAGTCTCGTCGCAGCCGGAGCCGAGCCAAGATGTCCAAACCTCCTCATGTCCGCCGCAGTCGCTCTTGGTGGGTCGTGTGCGGGAAGCTTTGACGGGCTCTGCTGGCTCATCGGCTTCAAGGGACACAGGGACCAAGAACTCAAGGAACTGACCTGAAGCAGCGCACGCCGTTGTAGTCGTCGCCGAAGGACGGGCCGCCGTAGTGACGAAAGCCCGCCCGCAGGCCGCCCGCGGTGATGTCGAAGCTGCTGCCCCGGAAAACGCGGAACAAGGCGGCAGTACTGTTCCAGGGGTCCTTCGTTGTTGCCGCCGCTTTGCCGTAGAAACCTTCGTCGTGCCAGTCCATCGTCCACTCGTTCACGTTGCCTCCCATGTCGTACGCGCCGTACGGGCTTGCGCCAACCGCCGACCCGGTGCCAACCGCGAACGTTGTTAGGGCGCCATTGCAGGTGCCGCTGCCGACGTAGTAGACCGCATGCTGCCCGCAAACCGGCTGACTATTCCCCCACGGATGCTTCACCTGGCTCGTCTTGCAGTCCTTGCCGGTGTAAACCTCACACCCTCCCCGCGCAGCTTTCTCCCATTGGGCTTCGGTTGGCAGGTCCCCGCCCAGCCACTTGCACACCGCCTGCGATTGCTCCCAGTCCACGAAGTTCACCGGGTGCTTTTCCTTCCCGCTAGTGCCGTACGTCGAGTAGTCGGCACCACCGGTCGTCGATGGCACCGAGCACCCGCTCGCCCCCGCCGTCACGCATTTCTTGTAGATGTCCGCCGTCACCTCGTACACGCCGATCCAGTACGCCGACAGTTCGACTTCGTGCTGTGGACTCTCGTTTGCAATAGCGCTGCACGCGCCATCTACCACCGAATTACACCCCATCCAAAACTTCCCAGCCGGCACCAACGTCCACTTATACCCCTGCCCATCCGTGTACTGGCACAGCCCGTTGACGCAACTGCCCTTGCCGCCGCCGCAAGCCGCACCGCTGCCGGTAACCGGGCAGCCGGAGGCGTTCAGCACCACGCACCCTTCGTCCACACCTCCAACGCAATTGTCGTCGATGGCATTGCCGCAGGCCTCGACCTTGCCCGGGTTGACCCCAGCGCCACCCTTGACGGGGTCGTCGTTGCAGTCGTCGCCTTTGCTGTTGACGGCGGAGCTCAGCGGGCAAACCGCAGGCTGGCCCATCACGGCAATGGCGCTGTCGCAGTACTTGTCGCCGTCGTCGTCACAGCCCTCGTCGGTCTTGGTGCTGCAGTTGTTGTCAATGTCGTCGCAAATCTCCACCGCGCTTGGGTTGATCGCGGCCTTGTCATCATTGCAGTCGTTGCCGCCTTTGGGGCACACGCCGGGGGTGCCGACCAGGGCGATCTTGCCGTCGCAGTAATCGTCGTTGTCGTCGTCGCAGCCTTCATCTTTGCCGATGGTGCAGTTGTTGTCGATGTCGTCGCACGCTTCGCCGACGCCGGGGTTGATGGCTTTGCCGTTCTTGGCCGGGTCATCGTTGCAGTCGTCCCCAGGGCTGCCATCCTTGGAGATCTTGGTGTTGGGGCACACGCTGGGGGTGCCCACAACTTTCATGGCGGCGTCGCAGTACTTGTCGCCGTCCTTGTCGCAGCCTTCATCAACTTGACCGTCGCAGTCGTTGTCCTTGTTGTCGCAGACTTCATCAGTGGGCTTGAACCCCGGGCACTCCGCCGCCGCCTTGTTGGCCGCGCACACGGCCTTGCTTTGCGCCACGCTGCATTCGCCCAGGCCACAAGCGCCGCCGATGGCGACGGCCGCGCCGCTGGGTTCGCTGTACTTGAAGATTTCGTCCGCTGCGCCTGAGCAGTTGTTGTCGAGGCTGTCGCACTGCTCGCCAGCGCCAGGGTTGACCAGGCCGGCGTCCTTGTTCTTGCCCGGGTCGTCGTCGCAGTCGTTGCCGCCTTTGACGCAGACCTTGGGCGCGCCGATGGTCTCCATCGCCGTCGTGCAGTACCCGTCTTTGTCCAGGTCGCAGCCCTCGTCCACCAGCCCGTCGCAGTCGTCGTCCAGATCATTGCACTTCTCGAGGGCGTCGCCCTTCTTGCTGCCATTAGGATCGGTCGAGCACGTGGCGCTGTCGGTCTTGCCGGCTGTGCATTCGACCACGCCCGACCCGCAGATCCCCACGCCATCGCACGGCTGGCCGACGCCGACGACCTTGCCATCTTGCTGGGTGTAGGCAAGACCCTCGTCCGTCGCACCGTCGCAGTCGTTGTCCTTGCCATCGCACAGTTCCGTGCCCGCCGCCAACGTGCTGCACACCACGCCTTTGTAGTCGCCGCTGCACACCACCTTGCTGCCCTTGCACCCACCCGTGCCGCACGCGCTGTTCACCGCAACCTGCGCACCATCCCAGTCCTTGTAGCTGAAATCCTCGTCCGTTTTGCCGTCGCAGTCGTTGTCCAACCCGTCGCAACTCAGTTCCTGCCCAGCTTCGTAGCCCGCAACACCCTTGTAGTCGCACAGCCACTTGCCCGCCACGCACGTCGCCCCGACGTTGACCTTGGTACACAACCCGACCAGCTTGCAACCGCTGTCCACTGCGCTCAGGTCGTCGGCCTCGTCGCTCTTGCCGTCACAGTCGTCGTCCATGCCGTTGCAGCTCTCTTTGGCGACTTTGCCCTGGCTGTCGCAGGTGGCGGCCTTCTTGTCCGGGCTGCACACCACTTTGCCACCCGCGCAGGCGCCAACGCCACACGCGCCGCCGATTTTCTGCGCTGCGCCGTACGGAAAGTCCTCGTCCGTCGCCCCATCGCAATCATTGTCCAATCCATCGCAGGCGACCTCCTTCCCCGCCTGGTACAACTGGATGTTTTCGTACGTGCAAACCCATTTACCCGCACTACACGCTGCACCGACGGTCCCGACCGAGCATACGCCCGCCTTCAGGCAACCAGCCCCCGCGGCATTGACGCCGTTGTCAGTTTGGCCGTCACAGTCGTCGTCCACGCCGTTGCACTTCTCCGCTGACCCGGTTTGGACGCATCCATCGACAGCGCCGCCGTCCACCTCGCCTGCGGTACCGACCTCCACGTCGGCCGTGGGCCCGCCATCGCCGTCGCCGCCGGCGTCCACCTCGCCTGCGGTTTCGACCTGCGCGTCGGCCGTGGGCCCGCCGTCGCCGTCGCCGCCGGCGTCCACCTTGACAACTGTGTCAACCTTAGCCTGAACATCGAGCTCGGCAACCTCTGGGCTGGTCGCGGCGCCAGCATCGGAGGGCGCAACCTCGCCGCCCCCGCTATCCGCCGCCGCATTGGCCACTGCCGCACCTTTGGGTACGCACACGTTCGTGGCCTTGTCGCACTCGAACCCGTCCGAACAAGGACACGCGAACACCACCGCCTGGTCGGCACCCGGCCCGAGCAGCCCGGTGTCCGTGCACGCACCTACCGCGACGGCGACGGCCGCCAACCCAATGAAACGCCAAACCATGTTGGTACCTATGTTGCTCAGCTCACTGCGGTGCTGGGGTCGGCCGCTTGTTCGGCTGTGGCTGCATCTTGCCTGCGCGAGATTGGGGCGTCAATGTCGTTGAGCGAAGCGGGGTCGGTGGCATCGGCCAGGCCCGGCGACCTGTCCACACCCAGTCACAGCACCTGAGTACGGCCAGCCCTTGATGGCTGGTCGCCCTACCACGCAACGACCAGCACCGCCCCGCCCAGCCCAGCGCCGACGCTCGGCACAAGACTCGCCTGCGCCGCCCCAGTCTTCTCGCCAGACAACGCCAACCACGCCGCCGACGCGGCCAAGCCGAGTGCACCCGCAATCGCCACCACGGAGCCGGCGAAGTAGGCGCCCTCCAACCGGGATTTCTCCGCAGCGTAGTCCTGCTGGTTCATGCCGGCGAAAAGCGCGCCTTTGGCCTTGGCATCAGCGTATCGGGCCTGTAGCGCCGACACATCAGAACTCGCGAGTCCATACCAGATGCCGCCACCGCCAGCGACCAGCGCCGAGCCGCCCAGCGCCAGCCACGGGCCAAGGCGGCTGGCTTGGGGTTTAGCCTTGCGAACCACCGGGCCCGGCTCAGGGCCACGTAGCTTAGGCGGGTCGGCTTCCAGCATGGGGGGCTCAACCTTGACGGCGGGGGGCGCCGCCGGCTGCGGTTTGGACTCGACATTGCGCGGCTCCGGCAGCGGCGCGGCTACTTTGCGCTCGGTCGGCACGGCAACCGCTGCGCCGCCGCCAAGCGCCTTGAACTCTACCTTGGCAGACGGGTATTCTGGCTCGTCAGACTTTGCCAAGCGCATGTACTCGGCCAGCGCCGTTCTGGCCAGGTCTGCGAGGCCCGCCTTTTGGAACTGTCGGCCGGCATAGTACAAAAGGGCCACTTTGTCGGGCTTGAGTTGCCATGCTTTGCGGTACTTCCCTGCCGCGAGCGCGGCCTCGCCTGCGGCTCTTGCGGCGTCCGCCTCCTTCTCCACGGCCTCGCTGCGCTCGTTGTTGACCCCGACCAGCTTTTGTCGCGCCGTCGCCATGCCTGCCGCGTCGGTTCCGCCTTGGTCCAGATAGGCCTGGTACAGCTCTGCCGCGCGGTCCAACTGGCCGCTACGCTCGGCAGCCAAGGCGGCGTTATAAGTGAACTCTAGGTAACTCGGGTCGAGTTGGCGGGCAGCGAGGTATTTTTCCAACGCCAGCCTGAATTTGCCAGCCCTAAACGCGGCCTCGCCAGCGGCGGCCACCGCCAGGGCTTCTTTCTTCGGCGCCGCCGCCGCCAAGGCGGTGCCCCACAGCATGCCCAAGGTGGCTAGGGCAATCAGCCAGTGGGCGCGGGCAATCAGCCAGGGACGCATGACAACTCCTGCTATTCCAGACGCCCAATGCCGGGCGCTGGTGCCTTTTTTTTGGGTGGCGACTTTGGCCCTTTAGGCGGCGTCGGTGCGGCATGTTCGGCCGCCGACCGGGCAGCCGTGTTGCCTTCCGTTGTCGCTGTGGGCGCCGACGGCGCCACTGCCGGTGCCGCGGCTGCCGCGGGTGCACCAGGGGCGGCCAACGGGTTGGGCGTCGCTGTCGGGGCAGCCACAGTGGTCAGCACGGGCGCGACCGCGCCAGCAGACGAGACCGCTCCCGGTGCGGGCACTGGTTTGGTGGCCACGCTTGGCGCGACTGGTACCGGTCGCGTGAGCCACCACCCACCGATTCCTAGTGCCGAAACAGCAAATACCGCCGCCACCGCCTTTGGCAGCCCCGCTCGCTGAAGCGCGTGCGCGACCGGCGAGTGCGCCCTTGGCGGCTCCAGCAATTGCGTCGCCAGTTGGTCGCCAATGTCCAGCAGCGCCGAAGGCGGCAACACCTCGATGCGCACGCTGCCGGTCAAGGGTGTCGGTAGCCGTTCAGCATAGGGCGAGGAGCCCGGGTTCGGCTTCCGGGTTGCCGAGGCCGCCACTTGGGCTCGCTCTGCCGGGGTTGCCGTGGCAAAAGCCGCCAACGGCACGCGTTGCGTGGGCCCACACGCCTGCACCGCAGCCAGCAAGGCATCGCGCATGGCTGCGGCTGTCAGGTAGCGCTGTGTGACGTCGTGCGCCATCGCGGTGCGGACGACGCTGGCCATGGCACCGAATTCTGCGAGGCCAGTTGCCGTGTGCAACGGGTCGCGCTCGGGGTCGAGCTTGGCAAATACAAGTTGCATCGCGTCCAGTTCGGCGTAGGGCCGCCGGCGCAGCAGAACCTCGAACAGCATGACACCGACGGCATACAGGTCCACCCGCCCGTCGCCACGGCCGAAATGCGCGCGCGACAATTGCTCGGGTGCCATGTATTGCGGCGTGCCGGCGATGATGCCGGTGTCGGTCAGGCTGGGCATGTCGGAGTCGCCGCCCGAGTGTTCGAACGACTTGGCCAAGCCAAAGTCCAGCACCTTGACGAACCAGTCGTAGCCGAAGGCTTTCTTGGCCATGGCGTTGTCTGGCTTGATGTCGCGGTGGAAGATGCCGCGGTCGTGTGCCGCCTCCAAGGCCGACAACAGTTGCGCAAACACGTCGCCAAGGACTTTCCAGGTCGGCGGCTCCTTGCCCCAGCCGGCAAAGACCTTGGACAAGGGCAAGGCGTCGGTGACCAACTCCATCACCATGTAGGGCGCGTCTTCGTCTAGCGTCGCCACGCCGAAATCGACCAGCTTGACGATGTTGGGGTGGTCGAGGGCCGCGACCGCGCGGGCCTCGCGGGCAAAGCGCTGGCGCATCGTTTCGTCAACGCTGACGCCACTGATGACTTTGAGCGCCACCTCGCGCCACAGCGGCTGTTGCAGCGCCACCATTACCACGCCCATGCCGCCCTTGCCAAGTAAGCGTACCAGCAGGTACTTGTCGCCGAGCATGAACCCAACGCGCGGGTCCAGCTTGGCTCCCAGGTACTGCGGCGGAACCGCGCGGTAGCCACGACGCCGGCAGCCGAGTTCGGGGCACGCCAGACCGACCTCGTGGCGGGGCTGGCGGCAGTTGGGGCAAACCGCATTCACGTTTGCAATCCTCGCTTGCGGCGCGCGATTTCGAGCGTGCAGGGCGCGCCGCCGGGTGGCGATTGTGCCGTGGGTATGCGCGGGAAGTCAAGACGGCGCGCGGCACTGGTAGGCCCGATCGGCCACGGCTAGGAAGAACGTGCCGACAGCCTTTAGCGAAACTTTGTTCTCCGCGAGCCCATTTTGCGCGCATTTCGGCCAAGGCTGTGCCATGCACGCCAGCCGGCGCCGGCGGAGCCGGACTTGAGTTAAGTGGACTTATGGCAACAAAGGCAAGATGTTGCTCGACGAGGTGGCTTCCCCGGCGGTCTCAGCTTGCGATTTCGGTAGGCCGCCGTGGGCCCTCCAATGTCTTTTGACTCGCCCGGATCAGGCCGTCATAGTTGCGCTGAATGCACTCACGCTACGGCGTCGCGCGCTCGGTCTCACTCCGCGTGGTTACTGGCGGTCCATCAAAGAAATCAATTTGACGCACTTGCCAGAGAACCGTAAGGTTACGCTCTGGCTGGCGATTTCGCCCCCGGCAAGTTGAGGTCAAAGCCAATGCCATCGCCTTGGAAACACCACGTCCTCATGCTCATCGGAATTGCCGGATCGGCTCACTGTAGCGGAGCAGACCGCCCCATTCCGGGCGCCGATGGTCAGGCCACCATCGGTGTGGACGCCGCAGCGGACGGCGGTATAGCCGCCAGCGACGCCGCGCGCACCACGGCCGATGGCGCCGCCGGAACTGCCGTTGTCGGCGCCGTCAAGAGCCAGGGGTTCAACAGCGGCACGCGTCTCCTCGCGCGGCAATGGCTCGCACCGGGCACGGAGCCGCATAGTCTTGCCGTGTTTGACAGTGGGCGGAAGCAAGACTGCACATTCCGGCTTGCCACCGACGGCCAACTGCGCTGCTTGCCCCCGCATACGGCCTTCGTGACGACCTCTTACTACGCTGATCCTGCCCATCAACAGCAGGCTTACGTCCGCACCCAGAACGAGATTTGCAGCGATTCGTCAGGCGATTATCTCACTCGACCTGCGCCGCGCACCGCGTGCGCTGTGCCCCAAACCTACGAAGTCCTCGCCCTCGTCCCGACCACGACGGCGCTCTACGACTACGGCGGCAAGCCGGTCGCACAACCGCCGCCTGGCGTGTACGTGGCTTCTCAAGTTGTGTCGCCCGCGGAGTGGGTCGCAGGTACCGAGCACCTGCAGGCGACGGCGGGTCGGTTTTCGCTACGCCAAATCGACAGTGCCGATGGCGGTCGGTTCACAATCGGGCTCTTTGATACGAGTTTGCAGGTGCCGTGTTCGCTCTACGAATCGCATTCGTACAACGTGCTGCGGTGTCGACTGCCTCGCGCCGAAACCTCCAGCCATCAGTATTTTGCAGACCCGGAATGCAAGGTGCAGCTGGCCACCGCCGTGGAGGACGACGGGTGCGCGACCCCCTACGAGGTTGGCGGTGAGCCCTATGGCCTCGCCATTGGCAAGAAGTGGAGCGACCCGGTTTACGAGCAGCTAGGACATGACAAGTGCGGCGTAGCCAAGGTCGCTCCCACACTGCAATTGTACGCAATCGGCAAAGCACTGCCGAAAGACGTGACAGCAACGCTGCAGTATGGGGTCGAGGGGCAAGGAAACATGCGACGAAAAACGCTGCTGGATTGGCAAGGTACGGTTCTGCCGCTGCCTCTCGGCGACGTGGATGCATTTGGTAGCCCTTATCTGGCCGGGGAACTGCTGTGCCACCCCGTCTCGTCCGCCGGGCATGGCCTGCGCTGCGCGCCTCATGGCACCTGTTTCTTGTCGCAGGGCTATTTCAGCGACCCGAACTGCAAACAGGCGGTCACGCAGTGCAAGGGGGTCAAGGGGCCGATAATTCGGACCAATCACCAGAATGGCTGCTATGCCGTCGCAGCCTTGGGGCTGTTCAAGCAACTGGCCGAAGTCACTGGATCCAAGCTGTTTTACGCCGACTTGTCTAAGAAAAAGTGTGTTTTTGGCGGCCACGACCCCACCAATGTCTACACGCCGGTCGGGAGCAAGCTGAACGCGGTGGAGGAGGGCGCGTTCTGGGACACATTGCCGCCCATCGGGCTACAGTTCGCACCAAGCTCCCCAGCTCCGTAATTCGCACCCCCGACGACGACAAAGACTCGATTGCGGATAACGCAGCCAGTCCACGCTCACGCGGATAGGTACTCCAACCACATTGGCCCCCAAGCCGCCCAGCCGCAAAACCGCCAAAATCCCGAAAACCGCGACGCCGGACCATCCGGCGAGCCGCGCTCACGTGGATTCTGCCGCCATTTCAGCCGTGTCAAGCGCGAATTCGCCCCGTGCGGACAGACCGATCCCGCGCAGCGCCAATTCCGTCTTTGGCCCCGAGCAAATCGTTGTCGCCGCGTTGTCTGCCACCGGGTCTACGCCACCCAGTCCAGCTCTTGCGGTTCGTCCCAACCGTCCCAGCGACCATCCGGTGCTTCGTCTTGCGCCATCAAGTCTGCTGGTGGGCCCCGGATCGCAATGATCTCGCTGTCATCTTTGGCGCCGTCGTCAGGCCAAAGCTTAACGTGCTTGAGGATCTTCTCAACTTCGGCCGGCTGGCGAATCGCCGCAATCACTTGCCGTCGCCCGCCACAGGGGCAGGCCAAAACGTCAAAGTAAAACGCACGTTTAAGCGCTTCGGCCCATGTTAGCTTCGTGCTGGCCGCGCGCTCATGCGCCTCGGTGTCGTCGTTGCCAGCCGTCTTTGTCACGGCTTCTTTGTCGACTTTGGGCTTACCCCCCGCTTGAAGCGGGCGTGCGTCGCACATAGGCAAACTGGCTGGCTGGCGCGGCATCATGCTGGACTTGCAGTCTCATCGCAAGGGTTATCGAAATCTGGGACGGTTTTCCGCGGCGCCGTGGCTGCGAAACTTGCCAAGCTGGGTTCAGCGGGCCCCGCTCGCGCCATGGCAAATCGACCCGCGGACCAGACTTTTCATCACTTCGTCCAAACGAACTGACCAAAAGCGGTCGGACAAGCGGGAGCCGGAGCGCAGCTGCCAGTGGCGGTGTGGCGGCAGGGCAAGCAGACGGTGGTGCAGGCGGTGCTGGCCGAGGCGCCGGACCCGCGGGCGGTCACGCAGGCGCCGCCGAGCAAGCCTGTCGCGGATCCAGATGCGTGGCTTGCCGGCATGAAACTCGTCGATATCACGCCAGAGGTGTGTGCGACCCGCAATTTGCCGACGACGCTGAAGGGCGCGCTGGTCGAGGCGGTGCAGGACGATTCGGCAGTCGCGCTGGCGGGGGTGCGGGCCGGCGATGTGGTGCTCGAGGTGGATCGGCAGGCGACGCCCAGCGTGGCGAAGTTGAGCAAGGTCTTGCACACCGACGCGGCGACGTTGCTGGTTTGGCGGGAGGGCAGGGCGGCGTGTGTGATGGTAAGGGGAAAGTAGCCGGGCGGGTGGCGGGCATGCCGCAGGTAATCGTGGCGCAAAATCGTGGACCAGCCGCATTGGTGGCGCGGGCTGCCCAACTGGGTACAGCCGGTGCGCATCATGGTCCGACGTCGAGCTTGGCCCCGCTGTCGCCCTAGAGCGCCAAACATATTCCCGCCAGGGCAAGCCGCGCCATGTGCACTGACGGGCCAAAACTGAGTAATCCGACACCCAAATGCCATTGGTTTCCGTTGCAAAATGGAGCGGCGAGACGCCCCGGGCGATCGCTCGCGACCCACGAAACAAGCATTGAGCACCCAATCAGATGGAATCTGATCGGTGCTCTAGTACGACAAATCTTCAATTCGCGTTGGGTAACCGACGCGAATTCGGAGGTAGGACTGGAGGCCGCGGGGGTCACAGCGGGCGGCGCGCCCCCTTCTCTCAACGAAACTGGCTAGTCGCACGGCTGGCCAGACCGACGAACCGACGCGAACTTCGGAGCCGTGCTGCGAGCTCACGACCGCACTCACGCGGCAGGTGGCTGCGAGGGCGACGGCGGTGGCGAAAGGGTTGCTTGAGGCGACTGGCCGGCAAAGGGCGCCAAGGCTCGCCTGAACATCCGCCCACCAGCCAACGGACGCCGACCAAAATGGCACCCACTTTCCGCGTATCGCTGGCGACTGCTGGTTCGGATGGCGCTACCCGTCCTTCTGGACGATCACAAATTCCACGGGGATAGTACATGCAAGCGCCCTACCGCCCGATTCGAGCCCATCGCCACCGCCAAAACCGACCATTTCCCGCCCCAGCATCGCCAACGCGACGCCGTGCGCGAGGCTATGCCCGGCTGCCAGACACTGTCAAGCGCTTAGCGCGGCGC
>SHZD01000170.1 GCA_009692465.1 Myxococcales bacterium | reverse complement strand
GTCGGTGCACACATTGGAGTCGTCGCAGCTCGACTTGACGCCCTGGACGCACATGCCAGCCGCGCAAGTGGCAGCGGTGGTGTAATCGAGAACGACGCAGCTGGCTGCAGTGCACACCGTGCCTGTGGCTAAGTTTTCGTTTTCACAACCTTTAGCCTTGTCGCAACTGTCGGCGGTGCAGGGGTTTTGGTCATCGCACTTGACGTTGGCGACGCCTGCGCAGGTTCCGGCTTTGCAGCTGTCACCTTGGGTACACGCGTTGCTGTCTTTGCACGGGGCGCCATTGGTGGTGACCGCGCACTTGCCCGTTTTGGGGTCGCAGCTGTCGTCGGTGCACGGGTTCTTGTCGTCACAAACTAGCGGCTTGCCGGGAACGCACCCGCCGTTTTGACAGGTGTCGGCTTCGCTGCAGCCATTGCCGTCGTCGCAGGCCTTGCCGTTGCCAGCTGGCTTGCTGGCGCACTTGCCTGCAACGCAAGCATCATCGGTACAAGCGTTTTTGTCGTCGCATTCGCTGTCAGCTTTGCACGCGCAAGCCGAGATGTCACCACCGCATTTGCCCAATTTGCATTTGTCGTTGGCCGTGCAGGCGTTGCCGTCGTCGCAGGCTGCCGCGCTATTGCTGTTGGTGCAGCCTAAGTTAGCCAAACAACTGTCATCTGTGCACGGATTGGCGTCGTCGCAGCTCTTGGCCTTGCCCGCCGCGCATTTGCCGTCGAGGCAGCCATCGCCCTCGGTGCAGGCATTGTCATCGCTGCAAGTTGCCGGGGCGGAAAGTGGAGCGCTGGAACAAGCGTTGTTGGCACAAGTATCGGCAGTGCAAGGGTTCTTGTCGTCGCACCCAACACTATCCTGACAACCGCAAGCGCCAGGAGTGCCAGCGCACGAACCAGCTTGGCACTTGTCGTCTTTGGTGCACGGGTCGGCGTCGTCGCAAGCCGTAGAAGCGCCGGCCAGAAACACACAGTTACCGGTGCCCTTGTCGCAACTATCTGAAGTGCAAGGATTTTCATCGACACAAGCCACCGCGACGCCCGCCGCACACTTGCCATTGCCGCACAGGTCGCTCGTCGTGCAGGCGTTGCTGTCGCTGCATGCCGCAGCATTGTTCGCGTGTGCGCAACCGGTCTTGACGTCGCAAGTGTCGTCGGTGCAAGGATTTTGGTCATCGCAGGTCAAGGCCGCGCCAGAACCGCATTTGGTGTCCTTGCAAGTCTCGCCAGTGGTGCAACCGTCGCCATCGTCGCAGGGTGCGGGGTCGCTGGCGACCTTGACGCAACCGGCCTTGCTGTCACAACTATCGGTGGTGCAAACGTTTTTGTCGTCGCAGTTGATCGGCGCACCAGCGACGCACTTGCCGTCTTTGCAAGCATCCTTGTCGGTGCAGGCGTTATCGTCGGTGCAAACCGCAGTATTATTGGTGTTTATGCAGCCGGTCGCGGGCTCGCATTTGTCGTCTGTACAGGGATTCTGGTCGTCGCAGCTCGCCTCGGTGCAGGCCGGTTGGGAATCGACCTCGGCCGCCGCGTCCACCGCCACAACTGCATCGGGATCAGCGTCAGTAGTCGGCGCAACGTCTACTTTCCCTGCAATTTCAGCTCCTTGCAGGTTGCCGTCCGCCGTCACATCTGCTTGCGCAGTAGCGCTCGCCTTGAGCGTTGCGTCATCGCCACAGTGAGGCAAAATCCACAGTAGTGCTAGAACTCCAATACTTTTACGACCCAACATGGTTCCCCTTTGTTGCCTATCTCAGTGGACGGCGCGCGGTCAGTTTATGGGCCCCAGCAGTGTTTTGCAAGGCAGGGTCTTCACAACGGCATGATTTCTAAGACAATTCTGTCTCATGTGACATGCGTGGTGGAATCTGCAGTGGATTGCGGCCTCAAAAGCAAACTGACACATGTGACATCGGCTAAGCACACCCCGAATCGACATGAGCGCAAATCGAGCACGTTTTCGGCCATCGTTGAACTAAGTGCATGACTACAGATTCAAACTGTGGTTCTCAACGAAAAGTTCGATGGCTGCCGAGCTTTGAAGCGTAACGACCAGATGGCGGCAAATTTCGCTCACAACGTTGACAATTGCACACAACAGGTGAAAGCCAAGGCCGGCGAACCCAGACTAGAAACTCACCACAATTAGGCCTGAACCGCCAGCCTCAACGACATTGGCTCCGCCACTGGGCTTGCCCTTGCCACCTTTGCCGACGCCGACTTTGTACGCTGGAGCGCTGGCGCCCCCTTGAATTTCGGCTTTGGCACCTTCCGACGCCAAAAGCGTGCCGTCACCATGCAACCAGCTTGAGCCACCGCCACCGCCGCCACCTGTGTAGGTCCATTTGGCGCCGCCGCCGCCGCCGCCGAACCAGCCTGAGCCGCCGCCGCCGCCGCTGCCATTCTGACCGCCGGTGGGTTGGGCCAAATAGCCCATGGCGCCCTGCCCTACTTTGCAAATGCTGCCAAACGCTGGCGCTCCGCCCACGTGAGCCGCGCCCGTGCCGCCGCTGACGATGCACTGGGTGAACGAGCTTTGATCCTTGCAGTCGCCGCCGGCGCCACCAACAAGCTGAGTTCCGCCACCACCGCCGCCACAATTGGTTGAATATTTGGAGTTAATGCTGCCCGCCTGAGCTGACCCGTTGGCCGGGCCTGCACCGCCGCCGGCGCCGTCAACGCTGCCACCGGTGCAACCGGAACAACCGTCGACACCTGCGCCGCCGCCCCCAGCTGCTATCGCAAAATAGCTACCATTGCGAAACACATAGGTGCCGCCGCCGCCCCCGGCCGGTGGACCGCCCTCGGCGACTCGGAACTCCACGGTATCGCCGCCTTTGACGGGCATGCCAAAGCTGACCCACGCCGCACCGCCACCGTTGCCCGGTTGACCGCCGCCACCGCCGCCGCCCCACATGGACACGGAGATGGCGCTGGCTCCGGCTGGAATAGCCAAGACCACGACTTGGCCGCCCTTATCAAACACTGTGACACCCTTGGCTAATTCTGGTGGCGGGCAGGCTTGAGTGTTGCATGCTTGGACAGCCGTTGCCGAGCCCTCGCAGAACTTGCCCACGCAGCTCGGCTTTGGATTGGTGCAGGTGCGTTTGCCGCTTTGCGTGCCACCGCCGCACTTGACGCTGCATTCGCTCCACACCATGACCGACCAGCCGCCGTCGACGGCCACGCAGTCCGGTTTGCATACCCCGACCGAGCACTTGCAGGCTATTTCGCCACAGCCAGTGCACACCGCATTGTCGTTGATGGGCAAGTGAAGGCAGCCGGTTTTGGCGTCGCAACTATCCTTAGTACAAGGACTTTTGTCATCGCAGCCGCTGACCGGGTCGATGGGCGATCCGGTGCACTTGTTCGCTGCGCAAGTGTCCTTGTCCGTGCAGGCATTGCCGTCGTTGCAGGGCATGACTGCGGCTGTCGAGGTGCATCCCGCGATTGCGTCGCAAGAGTCGGTGCTACATGGGTTGCCGTCGTCACAAATCGCCGCTTTGCCCGTGCACACGCCGTTTTTGCAGCCGTCCGGACCGGTACATGCGGTGCCGTCGGTGCAGGGCGAGCCATCGGCGACGGGCGACGGCACGCACTTGCCGGTGGTCAACTCGCATTGGCCAAGTGTACAGTTGCTAAAAGACTCGCAAATTTTCGGCTTTCCTGCGGAACACTGGCCAGCCTTGCACGAATCGCCCGTGGTGCAGGCGTTGTCGTCGCTGCACAGCGCGCCGTCGTCTTGGGTTTGGGTGCAGCCTTTGGCCGGTAGGCAAGCGTCGATCGTGCAGGCATTGCCATCGTCGCATACGGTCACCGACCCCTTCTGGCAGGCGCCATTGCTGCAACTGTCGTTCTTGGTGCACACCGATCCGTCGGCGTCGCAAGGGGTGCCATTGAGTTTGACAAACGAGCAGCCCGCTTGGCCTTTGCAAGTGTCCTTAGTGCAGTCGTTGCTGTCGTCGCACTCGGTCTCGTCGGTTTGGCCGTTGCAGTTGTCGTCGATGGCATTGCATAACTCGGGCAAGGCTTTAGCCGCCGAGCAGATGGACAATCCTGTTGACTCACAAGTGCGGATTCCGGGGCACTTGCCGATGAAGTTGCCGCTGGCGTCCTTAGACTCCACAAAACAACCAGTCGACAGTTTCTTGGCCACGGCGATCGGGCTGCACGAGCAAACACCGTAAGGCGATTGCTGGCTATCCGCGTTGCGCACGCACTGATCGAGCTTGCCGCCTTCGACCGTGGTGACGGGTTGACAGGAATAGTCAGCTGGGCAGCTTTTGACCCCATCGCAAGCAATGCCACAAAAACGGCCTAACTGGGCCTGATCGACGCACGCGGTGTTCGCCAGCCCGGGTGAGGCGCAATCCTGTGACGCGGCGCACGGTTCGCAGAGATGCCCCGACTTCCAAACGCACACATTGCTAATGTCACCGCCGGGATCGGTGACGGCTGCGCACAGGTAGCCAGTTGGACAACTCGTTGTGCACACCTTGGCACAGGCTTTGCCAAGAGCGCCGCCATTGGGATCGTCCAAGCACAGCCCGGTTTCGCACTCAGCGTGCCCGCTGCAGGAGCAACCCGGTCCGCCGGGACACTGCACAAGACCGGTGTCGAGCGTATCAGCGCCGTCGGCCGTGTCGCTCACTTTGGTTTCGCTGCCTGTCTCGGCGCCACCTAGATTGACATCCAGACCGCCACTATCAAAAACAACATCGGGCAAGACCTGATTAGCCGCATCCGCCTGCGTGCCCTCTTGCGAGCAAGCCGCCGCCGCAACCGTCAACAACACAACAACAAGCACCAATTTGAAGCGATGGTCGGTTGTCAAACCCAACTCCGGATGGTCATCAGTTCGGATCGTGCGAGCGAGTCGCGCCAAGTGCGGCAGTGTAGCAGGCATGGGCGGCGCGCGCATCCGCTGGCCACAAACCAAACGCGAGATTGGGTCGTCTCCCTGCTGAATTTGCGTCAAACGTGTTTGCGCAACCGCATCACTTGCAAGCGATACTCTGCCACGTAGCGCGCATGAACCTGAAGGCGCCACGGCACGTCGTCGTTGCGCCACTCCACAGTGAAATCGCTGGCCAAACCTGCAATAACTTGACCTGTTAGCAGCGCCGCCATCCCGTCGGGCACGCCGCCGGGAAGATGGCGCTCCAGTTGCCGACGGACCGGGGTCACCCGCGGCTGCCAATTCCATGGCGAGGCCATCAGCCAAACCCCATTGGGCTTCAGTAGGGCCTCGATCTGTTGAACCAGCGCCGCCGGATCGCTGACGGAATCCAGTAGGCCAACCGTCACGACCGCCGCCACCGACTCGCCGGCAAACGGCGGAAACAACGCGTCCGCACACAACCAGCGTACCGGTGGGGCAGACTCAGGCAATTCTGCTGGACACCAATCGATGCGGGTGGCCGTGGGCCGATACGGCAGCATCACGGTACCGTTGTCGAACAGCATTTGGCCCCAAGCCAATGCGGCCAAATTGGCATCGACCATCCAGACTTCGCGGCCGGCCAGCCCAGCAATCTTGCGCAACGCCCAGGCCTCGCCGCCAGTTGCGCATCCTAGGATCACGATCGGTCCGGGCGGCAGCTGGGTCGGCCAAGCGCGCGCCAGCCAACTCAGGTCGGGGGCGGCCAACGCGGGCCTGGCATAGGCGCCAAAATGGGCCTGCGCATAGGTTAACAGGCCGCCAGCTAAAGCATTTTCGAGCGGATCTTCGCCATCATGCCAGCCGGAAAGCACATTGGGGTCGCGCATCAGTGCCGAAACCAAGCCAACCATTCGCGCGGAAGCATCGGGATCAGGCAGCAATACAGCAATGAAATCAGTGCCCCCAGCAAACGCGGGCCAGCGTCGCCCGCACTGTTGGCAGCGCAAACCCGTCGCAAGCAACTGTCGGTGACCTTGGCCGGCACACGGCGGACAATACAAGTCTGCCATGCTGTTGCTCCGAGATCGCTTAGTTATTCAGCTTTTGACCTAGTTTGGATAGAGATGCAGCAGGCCGCGCGCGGCACCCTCGATAGATGAAACTTTTCAGCCTTCTGCATGGCGACCGGGCCTCTGGGCGCCCGCGGGGTTCGGGGCGGCGCGCCCCGAGCCTCTAGTTAGACGGCGGCGAAATACTGCTAAGCCTGCCCCAAAGGCCAACACCACCAAACCTGCCCAAGCATTGTTGGTTGTGGTTCGATTTGCTGAACACAATCCGGCGTTTGATGTGGTTGTGCCGACATTGGCTGTGTTTGTCGACCCCACTCCATTGCCGCCATCGACTGCGCCTGAGTTTGCACCCGTTGTATCTGCAGTTGCGCCGGCATCGGCCGCGGGGAGGTGCTCCTTGAGGTCTTCGAGGCTAAAGCAGCCGCCCACATACTCGGTCACCGCGTTGCACGCAAACCCGACTCCGCATTGGTCGTTGTCGGGGTCACACGGTCGAAGGCAGCGTTTTTCCTTCTTGTTGGTGATGTCGGCGTCGCAAAACAGGGATTGGCAGTCGCCATCGGCCGTACAGACGTCCGACAACAAGCCCTTGCCCGCGGCCCAGCACACTCCTTGGGGCGTATTAGGCTCGATCCGCCGGCAGCCCTGACCTGCACCGCAATTGCTGCCCGAGCGCACGTCGCAACCCGCCGCGCACACTTTGTCAAAGCACAGCGTTCCTGAAACACACTCGGCTGAATCGGCACATTGATTGCCGAGCTCGGCGCAGGCCTTTTTCTTGCCCGGCAAGCACAAGTTTCCAGCCGTCGAGTTTTCGCAATTCATGCCACACGGACACGATCCACTCTGGTCAACGGCGCACGTCTGCGAGCAAAACTGCTGGCCACCGAAGGCGACACACGGGCCATTGGCGCACTCGCCCGGTGTCGCACAGGCACTGCCAGCTGGCAGTTTGTCGGTGCCCGGCAAACAGGCTTCAAAGCCGCCGGTTTGGGGCACGCAGGCAAAACCTTCTGGGCACGAGAACTTGCCCTTGCAGGCAGCTCGACACACGCCAGTGGTGGAGGCCGCGTCCTCTTTGAGGCAAAGCGAGCTCTCACACTCAGTTGGCGCATCGCACTTGACGCCGGCCGCTTTCAGCTTGGGCTTGGTGTCGGGGACGCAGGCCCCAATGCCGGTTGCCGGGATCGGCGCACAGGTTTCTGCGTCCTTGTTGCATTCTACCGGCGCACTTGGCGTGCACTTGACGCGGCAAACGTTGGACAAGCACATCAGAGACTTGCACTCCGCCGACGACCCGCAAACGTCGCCTGCATCCTTGGTCGGCTGCGTTTGATTTTGGGCTGGCAAGCACGCGCCTTTGGTCGGTTGACCCTGATAAGCGAAGCAGTTGAAGCCAGTTGGACAGTTTTTCTGTTGCGGCGAGCACGACTGGCTGCAATAGCCCTTTGTGCCGTAAGGCTGGCAAAATAGGCCTGATTTGCAGTCTTTGTCAGTCGAGCAAGTGCCACCGAGTTCGGCGCTGCCGACCGGGGTGGCCGAGCCACCAAAGCTGCATGCACCCGTCGCACATACCAATTTTGCTGAAAAATACTCCTTGCCGGTCGAGCTGTCCTTTTCGTTGACATACGGACAATCGGTGTCAACTGCACATTTGTATTGGGTATCTTTGGGATTCAGAAAACAAATCACTTTGGCATCGTCGACAGTCAACGTCGCGCTTTTGCCAAACGGGTCGACAGACGGGGCCATTGTCGGCGGATCGTTATCCTGGTAGGAACCGGGCAGCATGTGCTGCACGCCAAAAAAGTGGCCCTGCTCGTGAATACCAACGCTGAGGATATCCATCAAACTATTGCCAATCGCCCCAGGATCGGCGACCCACTTGTAGTGGTAGCCGTTAAACGCAATGTCCGACTCGACGATCGAGCCATTGTTGTACGTCACGGGCGATGTCACCCCAAGCGTGTACTGGCCAAACTTCCAGTTGGAGCCCTCGACAAAGACTAACTCGTTGCGGCCATTGGTATTGTATCCCATGGGCAGCACATTGAGGTTGTTGGCGGCCGGACAATCGGTGTCGGCCTTGCACGCGACGTTCTTGTCAAAAAGGCACTTGCCGAGCGCTGTGTTGCAGTGGTAACCCTCCAAAAACTTGAGCGCCGTGCAGGATTGAGCCGTCCAAGCTGTGAAGCCGGCGCGCAATTGGTCTTTGCAGACATCGTTCTTAATGTCGGGTGAGCAGGCCGGATGCAAATAGTAAGTGACGGTGTTGCTGAACCAGCGCTGAATCGTCTTGGATGTCAGCGTGGTGGTCGCCACCGCAAATCCAAATGCAGAGTCTGGCCAGCCCGCCGTAACCGCACCTGCGAGTGAACACGCGAGAACAGCTCTTGAAATCAGTGATTTATCCATAATAGTCCCGCAGTTTGCACAAGGCGCTGCTCAGCTGCAGGCGGCCAAATGGTGTGGATGTCGCTGGGTAAATGCCGCAGGGTAGAGTTGCAGCACGCCGCGCGCGGCACCCTCGATAGATGAAACTTTTCAGCGTGCTGCATGGCGACCGGGCCTCCGGGCGCCCGCGGGGTTCGGGGCGGCGCGCTCCGAGTTTCTAGTTAGGTGACTGGCGACACCAGTTGGCGGCGCAGGCGGTCGTTCGAGAGGATTTGAGAACCGGGCGTGTGCCGCTAAAAAGCGGTCGCTATTTGCCGACCGGCGCGGCTTTTGCAGGCGCTGGTTGCTTTGCCGCGGCCTTGACGGCGTCAGCGACGTAGCCGGCCACCTCAGCGCGAAACTCATTGAGAGTTCGCACGATCGTCACAGGTTTGGGCGCCTGTTGCATGGCCCCTGTCTGCGGATCTCGCCGGACAAAATGGACATCGGGCAGTTCGCGCTGCACCGTCTTTTGGCCCGCTGCGGTGGTCTTGACGCTGAATTTGCCCTGCGGTCCGCCAGAAACGACATAGGAATCGTCGGTCTTTTCCAATACGACGATGGTATCTTCGCCAGCCACAAATGTCGGCATCCCCGGTACGTGGACCGTCATGCCGTCCGCTGTAGTGCCGCCAACGTGTAACCACGCAAAACGCTTGGCGACCAAGCGGGATTCCCCTTTCCAGACTTCAGTGACATCCAAACTAATCTCGGTCCACACGCCCCGACCTTGCTTTCGCCGGTCCAGTACCCGCGTGCCGGCAATTTTACCCACCAGCACCGCATCGGCTGTGGTCACCAGAGCCTTGAGGTCGACCTGCAGCACTGTCATCGCTGCCGCCGGTCGCGTCGCCACGGTGGGCGCAAAGACAACGCTTGCCAGCACAATCGACGTCAACCACTTACTAGCACCCACTGTCGTTACGAAACGCAACATGAACCCCCCCGGCTTGGCCCAAAGTGGCGCATTCGCACCACCGAGCTAGCAGTATGCAGCAGTCGCCCTGTGGCGTCCAAGCCGATATGGTGAAACTTTGCACGGTTCACCGGCGGCAAAATTGAATCGCTCGCCATCGGCACGACTGGCCGTGGGGCGCAGCTACGCCAAGTCCGGATTGGTCAGGTCCTGATAGGCATCCGGGCGACGGTCGCGATAAAACTGCCATGTTTTGCGAACTTCGTCGATCTGGCCCAGATCAACGTCGGCAATGACCAGCGCATCATCATTCTCGTTGGCGCTGGCGACAATTTGACCGCGCGGATCGACGAAATAGCTGGAGCCATAGAATTTCCCAATGTTCCAAGGAGCTTCGACGCCAACGCGATTGATGGCGCCGACAAAGTAGGTGTTGGCGACGGCCGCGGCTGGCTGCTCCAACTTCCATAGGTATTGCGACAGGCCGGCGACGGTTGCGGACGGGTTGAACACGACCTCAGCGCCATTGAGCCCAAGTGCCCGCCAGCCTTCAGGAAAATGGCGGTCATAGCAAATGTATACGCCAACACGGGCATATTTGGTCTCGAATACCGGGTAGCCACCGTTGCCGGGTTTGAAAAAGTACTTTTCCCAAAAGCCTGAAGTTTGCGGAATGTGCTGTTTGCGATACTTGCCCAAATAGCGACCGTCGGCATCGATGACCGCCGCTGAGTTGTAAAACACCCCGCGCATCTCCTTTTCGTACAGCGGCACCACGATCACCATCTGGTGTTTGAGTGCGAGTTCTTGCATGAGCCGAGTCGTTGGCCCATCGGGAATCGGCTCGGCGGCGTCGTACCACCGCTTGTCCTGACCGGGGCAAAAGTACGGGCCGTTGAAGATCTCCTGCAGGCACAGAATCTGGACCCCCTTGCTGCCGGCCTCCTCAATGTACGGAATATGCTTGTCGAGCATGGCTTTTTGGATGTCGGCCACGGGCACCGATTCATCATTGATCGGGTTAGCGCACTGAATCAGACCACAGCGAACGATTTTGGACATCATAGAATTTCTCTCCTAGTTACATGTTATTTAGAGTCAAACGCAGTACGCGCTTGCCGGATCAAGGCTCGAGGCACCACTTGAGACCTGACCAAATTAACGTCGAACCGAAATAAATTCCCCAACAAAACTTCGGCAGCGTGACGCCAACCCGCAAGCTATTGAATAAGTGCGGCACGCTCGCGACTCACAAAGCAAGCAATGAGACTGCGAGCAAATGCCATTGGCTCAGCTAACTATACACAGTCTCCCAATTACGAGATCAACCTTGGATCGGAGCCGCGAGTCGGCTGCACAGCAGACGCGAGCTTGGCGACCCACCCAGCAAGCACGAAATCGCCGATCCGGCTCATGGTGCCGGACTTGGGCGATAGAGTATAGAAACTTGGGGGCGCGCCGCCTCGAAACCCCCGCGGTGGTCCGCAGCTGCGGCCCACATTCCACATGCCGCTCAGAGAGTTTCATGCATCGAGGGTGCAGATTCGGCGGAATGCGGAACCTCTCTACGGATGCGAACCCTTTTTGGGCCGCAATTGCTTGGCCCCGGTACTGTGTTCATTCCACGTCGCGGGTGTCCAGCCGTTGTCGACCGGAACCATTGAAATACATTCGGCAACTGGGCAAACAATCTGGCACAGATTGCAGCCAACGCACTCGCTTTCGTCCACCAGCGGGACCCGGGTATGGGTCTGCGGATGCAAGCACTGGTGGGCGCCGTCGTGGCAGGCGGTGACGCACAATTGACATCCAATACATGAACTTGCGTCGATTTTGGCGACTGTTTCGTAGTTGAGGTCCAGATCGCCCCACTCTGAGTAGGAGCCGACCGCTTTGCCAACCATTTGGTCAATCGCGGTAAAGCCATGGGAATCCATGTAGTTCGACAGGCCGTCGATCATGTCTTCGACCACGCGGTAGCCCTTGAGCATCACTTCGGTGCACACCTGCACACTGGTCGATCCGAGCAAGATGAACTCGACGGCGTCGCGCCAGTTGCAAATGCCGCCAATACCGCTGATCGGCAAGCCAAAATTCGGATTGCGTGCCAACTGAGCAACCATATGCAATGCGATCGGTTTGACCGCCGCCCCACAGTAACCACCATTGGAGCTCTGAATTCCGACGCGCGGTTCAGGCACAAAGCGGTCGATATCGACGCCGATGATCGACTTGATGGTGTTGATCAGCGACACGCCGTGGGCGCCGCCGTGCTTGGCTGCCAAGCCGTGCGGGTTGATGTCGCCGATATTGGGAGTCAGCTTGACCAGCACCGGAACGGTCGAATACTTGACCGCCCATGAAGTAATCCGCTCGTTGATCCGCGGCTCTTGACCGACCGCCGAGCCCATGCCGCGCTCGCACATGCCGTGTGGGCATCCGAAATTGAGTTCTAGGCCATCTGCGCCGGCGTCGACTGAGCGCAAAATGATGTCGCGCCACTCATCTTCGGTTTCGACCATCAACGATACAATGATCGCATGTTTGGGAAATTTCTTTTTCGTTTCATAGATTTCTCGGAAATTAGTCTCCAAGGGCCGGTCGGTGATGAGTTCGATGTTGTTGAAGCCGGCGCCGCGCACGCCACCGATGGTCAAGCCACCAAAGCGACTGGAAACATTCTGGATCGGCGTGCCCAATGTTTTCCAAACCGCGCCGCCCCAGCCCGCTTCAAACGCCCGCTGAACTTGCAGGCCAGAATTGGCTGGCGGTGCAGAAGCCAACCAAAATGGATTTGGGGAGATTATGCCGCCGCAGTTGGTGGTCAAATCGGCCATTGTATTTCCTTTTCCCTTTGCCCACCAAAGACTTGGGCGAACCTAGGAGCGTGTCGGAGTATTCCGACTCGCTCCTAGCGCCGTCTGGCTAGACGGCGGCAACTGTCCGAAACTGCACGGATTCACTCCGGGCAGTTCTCAGACAGTTGAGAATAGTTGACTGGCTAGGAGCCTGCCGGATCGTAATAG
>SHZD01000169.1 GCA_009692465.1 Myxococcales bacterium | reverse complement strand
CGGGCGCTGGGGCTTGGACCTCGAGCGGGCGCTGGGGCTTGGACCTCGAGCGGGCGCTGGGGCTTGGACCTCGAGCGGGCGCTGGGGCTTGGACCTCGAGCGGGCGCTGGGGCACTGAATCGCCGCCTTGTTTCCATCATGGCCATCACGTTGAATTTCTACTCAGACGGCACCCACACGGCACCCAGTCCGCGCTGCGCGGACTTCTTGACATGTAGCGCGAGGACTTCATTCCTGCGCGGCGAAACCTCTCTAATTACAAATTATTATGGCCTTATCATCACCAACAATACCGCATTGCCGCGCGGCCCTGGGACTTGGCGGGCCGCAGCAACCTCCACCCCCACCGCCAGCGCTTGTTCAGCCTCACGAATGGGCCCCTTAACGTGAAGCGCGACCAAGCCGTCGTTGCCAATCAACGGCAACGCCCGTGGCAGCCATTCGCTCGCGGGCCACACCGCGCGCGCATCCGCCAGTTGCACGTTGGCCGGCAGCGCCGCTGTTTGCACCGCTGACGCCAGCGATTTTTGCACTACAATCACCCGATTGGCCACCGCAAGCCGCTGTGAGGCTAAGGCGATGAACTCGGCGCGCAAACGGCGTGGCTCGACGGCGTACACCACCACCTGCGGCCAAATCAGAGCGTAAGTGAAAGCGGCAATGCCCGCCCCCGCACCGATATCGGCAATAACAGCAGGGTCTTGGTGGACGCTGCGCCAACAGGCAGCGACCACCAGAGCCTCCAGCACATGCTCGGCCACCCCGGCAGGGGACGGATCGCCCACCAAGTTAGTTGCAGCGGCTCCTTGGGCGATAACCTCAAGCATCGTCCCAAGTTGCTCGGCAAGCAACCCAGGAAACGGCAACTCGAACTCGGCACAGGTGCGCTCGAGGTCACTGCGCGCGCTGTGCTCGGTCACAGCGCTAGAATTTCGCTGGGCTTGTCACCCACATCGGCCTCACCGCGCTGCTTTTTTTCGTCTTCGGCAGCAGCAATCGCTTCGTCGACAGCTTTGCGAAATTCATCGGCCTTGTCGCCCAGTTTGGGCGCCGCTTTGTCGCGCAGGGCCAACGCATCGGCCTTGCGGCCTTGCATGACGTACATAACCGCCAAGGTGGCGGCGGCTTTGGGGTCTGGCGGATCGACCGCCAGTTCCTTTTCCAACAGCGCCACCGCCCGCGTCATCTGGCGAGCTTGTAGCCAAATCTCCGCCAATTCCATGGGGATCACCACTTTATCGGCCACCAACTGGGCAGCCAATTGGTCCGCTTGAGCGAGTTTGTCGCCGCGGGCCCACACGACCACCAACAGCAGCGCGATCTTCTTGTCGGCAGGCTTCTTGACCCTCAGCTTGACAAGAATCGCCGCCGCGCGGTCCATTTGATTGTCTTGCAACAACAACTGTGCCTGCAACGAGGCGATTTGGTCGCCATCTTCGCCGGTCTGCAGGCCTTCCAGTGCGGCAATCGACTCTTTGATCTTGCCAGACTCGGCCAGCAGTTGGGCACGCAGCAGCGCGATGGTCCGGTTGTCCGGGGCAAGAACAATGGCTTTTTCAAGCAGTTCCAAGGCATTGTCGGGCTTGCCGTCCTCCATTAGCGCCTGCACCCACGTCATCACCACCCGGGCATCGTCCAGCGGCGCGTTCACGCCCTGCAACACTTGCGCCGCTTCGGCACTGCGCTTTTTGCTCCGGTACACCTCGGCGAGCATCAGCGCCGCTTCCAGCTCTTTGTGGTCCTTAACGGCCTGCCGCAGGAAGTTTTCTGCCACTTGGTCTTGCTTTTGAATCAACAACAATTGGGCCTTGGCCGCCCGCGCCCCAGCTGGCACCGGATCGGCTTTGAGGGCCAATTCCAGCAGCCTGCTGATCTCGACACCGGTCGCCTCGCGTTGCTCCTCCGTCAGCGACTGCAAACGCTGAATCAAAACGAGCGCCTTGGTCACTAGCGCCTCGGGCAGATTGGGACTGGCGGCAAGCGCCTCGTCGCAGCGCTGCAGGGCCTTGACTGGTTGCTCTTGAGCCATCGCTACTTCGGCTAAAAACAGTCGCGCCAACGGGTCTTGCTGCTTGGCCAGTGCCGCCTCGCAACTCGCCAGCCCTTGCTCGTGCATGCGCTGGTCAAGCTGGGCCACCCCGCGGACAAAAAGGGTGGTGGCATAGGCGGGAAAAACCGCGTCAGCAGCATTGAGGTCCTGATACGCCGCGGCAAACTCTCCGCGCAGGCGCTCGACATTGGCACGCAAAATCAGCCACATGGCCATGGCCTCGCCGTCGCTCACGGCCCGCGGCTGTTTGAGGGCCACCGTGGCAAAAGGCTCAATCCCAGTTACGGAAAAGGGCTCTATCAGCGTGCCATTGGCGAGTCTTAGGGCCAAGCGAGTCCGACTGAGCATCAGCGGGGTGTGAACGCCGGCGGTCTCAGTGACAAAACTCGATTCACTTCCATGAGCTTGCAACATCGCACGCCACAGCCACGCGGCCTCGATGGGGTGGACTGGCTGGCTCTGGCCGGCGACGGCGGACTGCCACAACTGCGCCGAAGAGCCCACCGCATGTTTGCGGCGCTGGCCAAGGGAAATTTTTTGGATTCCACCGGCTTTTTCCAATCCGCGCAAGGTCTTGACTAGCGCAGCCGCGTCGACCGCAGCTTTGGCCGCTTGGACCATCGCGGCATCGGCGGTGCCCGGCGGGATCGCCCGTTCGGCCTTGAGTTCGGCAGACTTGAGCTTGGCCGCCCAATCCTGGGCGGTGGCTGGGGCGGTAGTCGTCACTGCTCGAGTCGTTGTCGGGACAGCCGAGGACCGCCAATACCAACCGGCGACCACCGCCGCCGCAACCAAGCCCAAAGCGACGTACACAACGCCCTTGGTGCCGCAAGCAGGTGCCGGTTCAGCCACGGCTTCGGCGGCCTGCAAAACGGGGTTTTGGCAGCGCGGACACTTGGCGGCGACGCCATCGGCATCAACGGCCACATCGACTGTGGTGTCGCAAGTTGGACAAAATCGGTTCATTGCGGGGCTTTCCTTTGGGCTTGCAGGGGGCGCAGATGACGAACAACGAAACTAACAAGCAGCGCCGGGTCGTCCGTGATGGTCCCCTGCACCAGATCGGCCAGCGCCCACTGGCAGACCCGCTCCCAGTTGCGCGGGCCATTGACTGTCCACGGCCACACGGGCCAGCCGACTGCCTTGAAATCGACCAGTTTGTCGGCAGACAATTGGCGAAACGGCGGATGAACCTGACCAATTTCCGCGGTCGCCTGAGGCTGATTCAGATGCCACCAGTCGGTCACCGGCCGCTCGTCGATCAGCGCGGCGCGCCGAACTTGCGGCAACTGTTCGGCAAAGTGAGCCAGCGCCGGTCGAGAAAAACTCGAAACCACAACGCGGTCGAGCAGCCCGGATTGGCTGCCAAATTGCCGCAAGCGCTTGGCCACCGTAGAGGCTAAAAGTGCGACTGCAGCCGAATTCGCCGACGCGGCCACCTTAAGTTCGACATTGAGCCACACCGGCTTCTGGACCCACCAGTCCAGGACTTGGTCCAGATGCGTCGGCCGTTGGGGCTGTAACTGCCCGCTGCGCAAAGAATAATCGCGAAGTTCGCGCCAATCCAGTCGGGCCAAGCGCAGCGGCACGGCTGCCAGCCGCCGCAGCGAGTCGTCGTGAAACAAGACCGGTTCGCCATCCGCGCACAATTGGACGTCGAACTCGACACCGTCAGCCCCGCCGTCGGTAGCAATTCGCAAAGATTCTAAAGTGTTTTCGACAGCCAATCGCGGCGAGCCGCGGTGTCCAATTACCAGCATGGTTCTAGGCTCAAATGGCAGAGGTCACTCATGGCGGGGCCGGTCCAATTGCTGCGCCTGCCTGCGGAATTTGTTTGCCTGTTTTGAGTTCAGACCGGACTCAACGAGCTAGTCTTGCTAAGGTTTTCAGCCGGCCTGCGCTTAATTTTCAGCCGGCCTGCGCTTAATTTTCAGCCGGCCTGCGCTTAATCAGGTCAGAACGCCCACCCGCGAGCAGGTCAGAATGCGTGCCCGCGCTCTGGACAAAACGCCTACGCGCGCTCTGGGTCAAAGGTAATCAACTCGGTGTGCAACATCAGGAATAGCACATGCAACAACGCCAACCGTTGCTGACGGTTGTTGTAGCAGTCTTCGTAGGCTTGGCGCGGCGTTTCGGCGCTGTGCAACATCGTCACCGCCTTAGATTCGCGGGCCTGCAACTTGAGTGACGACAAATTAATCAGTGGATTCTTGACCTTGTGAATGCGGCGATCGAGTTTATCGGCAAACAACGGCTCAAGCACCGCCAGCGACACCCGCTCGCGGACACCTTCGGCCAAAATGGAAATGGGGTCGATGTCGAGCGGCACAATCGCACTTGGCGGTTCGATACCGTCATAAAAGCCGTAGGTGCCGCCATCCCAGCCAAAAGCGTCAATGAAGCGCGCGCGCATTTGCCGGTCGAGCACCTGATACAACTGGAAGGGTTTGATGAGGTTAAGCGCGATTAGCAGGTCGCCGAGCTTGGCGCCGGTTTGCTTGCACTTGGCCACCGCCATATCGATGTCAGCCTGAGACACGTAGCCGTTGGCGACCATAAACGGCCCAAGCAACTCTTGGTGCTGGTTGGAGGCAATGTACTGGGCCCGACCGCGGCGAAAGTAGATTAGCTTGACCACCTCGCCTCGGCGCAGCTCCAAGATCCCAGTCGAGCGGTCTGAAGCGCACTTGTAGAGCAAGCGCACGAAAATCCATTGCGACAATGGCCCAGCCAAAGTCGGCGGCTTGCGCTGCTCTTGGGTGGCCGATGCCACCGCGGCCAACTGGGTGACGGTGCGCATCAGCTGAAACGAACCCTCGCCGACCGCGACGAAATCGTCCAAGGTCGCCGTGCCCTTGCGCAGCAGCGCCTCCAAGCCCGTCGACGTTACCGGCGACAATTCGGTGCCGTCGGACAGTCGCACCCGAAAAATCAAGTGGTCGTTGGGGCGAGCTGCGCCGGCAACCGTATAGCTCTGTTGGTCCGCGTTGCCATCAAAGGCCGGCTGAGTACCACGCTCAAGGAGTGCAGCACCGTCAATATCGCTGTCAGGGTTGTGCGCATAGCCAGTGACTAAATTGCCCGCGAGGACTTCAGCGGCGCGCGGATTGGATTGGATTGCCCCGACGGTGGGCGTTTTGCCGGTGACAACTCGCTGCGCCGGCTCCGGTGGGACGATGCGCGGAGCGCTGGGGATGCGCTCTGATTCACCCAGAGCGAAAGGCAGCCGCGACGGCTCGCCGACTTGGAAGGGCGGCCGCGAGGGCTCCTCGATTTGAAACGGCGGCAGCGGCGGCTCGCGAACCTCAAACGGTGGTCGCGACAGTTCGGCTGCACCCATGCCACTGATGTGCGAGCCCATCGCGAATTCTGCAGCGTCCTGCGCCCCGTCAACCGAAGTGACCGCTCCGCCACCCTGCTGGTTGACGGTGAGGTGTTTTGCGCTGGAGTCGTTGCGGGCACCCGCTGCCATTGAGCCGACCTGAGGACCCGTGATCCTGCGCTCATCGGCTTTTTGTTGGAAACGGTGCTCGGCGCTGGGCGAGACGGCTTGGAGGGTGTGCGCGGAATTGGCCGCACTAGAGGCCACGGCGGCGACCGGACCGGCATTGAGTGGGTATTCTTGAGCAGATCCGGACTCCTGACCGAGTTTGGCGCCAATGACCTCACTGAAATCATGGCGGGCGCCGGATGCGCCTTGTGCCGCGTCAGCCGTGGCCGCTATGGGGTCGTCATCGACCTGCGGGCCGCCTTCTGGGTCAGTCTGGGGGGCGTGGGCACCACTCTCGTAGCCCATATCGTCGCCGTCCGACTTTCCACCGTCGGCAGGAGCACCTCTTCGGCCCGGTGCGGCGACAGAATAACTCGGTTTAGGTGCGAGCAACGCGGGCAGCTTGGCCGCGATGGACCCCACTGGCTCCAGTGGCTTGGCTAGGCGCGCGGCGGCGGCGATAGCAGCGGCACCCAGAGGGTGGGGCGCAGTATCATCGCGCTCACCACGCGGTTCGACAACGGTAACGCGAAGTTCACTGCTGCGTTTGGGTGGTACAACGGCAACACCAACGGATTCCGAACGCGGACCGCGCGCATCGAGCAGCTTGGCTGCGGCCTCTAACTGGGCCTCGGCCTCCGACTGCCACTCCGCTTGCGCCGCAGCCGCTTGCGCCGCAGCCGCTTGCGCCGCAGCCGCCAGAGCCGCAGCCGCCAGAGCCGCAGCCGCCAGAGCCGCAGCCGCATCCGACGCCTTGCGAGCCGACTCCTTGGCTGTAGGACTCGATAAGGGAGTACCGTCAATCGCCGGTGGCGCCGGCAGTCCGCCGCGCTTCTCCTCGACCCAAGCCCGCAAGTTGCGCGCTTCGTCGGGTGAAAACGTCAGCGACTTAGAAGCGGGTGACAGGGCGGGGTTGGCGACAGAGTTGGCCGCAGGCAAAGAGGCGGGCTCAACCAAATCGTCGCGACGCCGGCCTAGCTCGGAAAACGGCATAGCGGGCTGGGTTTGCGCCATCGTCGGCATGGCTGAACCCGAGCCAATGGCCGGAGAATTGAACTGCCGCCGTGAGTTGGCGGGCTCAACGGTGCCGCCGGCGAGCAGTTCCTCATCGGGCGCCAAAGTTTGAGCGCGAATCGGGTCAAAAAGCTCGCCCAAAAAGCGCGTCAGCGCACCGCCGGAGACATGCTTGCGGCGGTCAAACAGCACCTGCATGATGTCTTCATGCATGGCCAAGGCGGTGGGGTAGCGGTCGCCAGGCTCGCGCGCCAACGATTTGCGCAATACGTTGCGAAAATCCTCGTCAATGTAGCTGTGTTTCTTGAATTTGTGCTCAAGACGGGCGTCGCGAATATTGACCAGCGTTTCTAGATCTGTCTTGGCCAAGAACAGGCGCTTGAGCGTGAGCGACTCGTACAAGATGATGCCGAGTGAAAAAATATCACTGCGGTGATCAAACTGGCGTCCGGTCACTTGCTCTGGGCTCATGTAGCCCAATTTGCCCTTGAGTACACCACTGCGGGTCGCATTTTCGCGTTGACCGCCCGGCGGTGTGGCTCGAGCAACGCCAAAGTCCATGATTTTGCACTCACCACTCTCGGACAAAATAATATTCGACGGCGAGACATCGCGATGAATGATGTGCAGCGAGCGGCCATAGTGGTCGCGGGCGTTGTGCGCGTAATGCAAGCCTTTTGCTGCCTCCGCCGCAATATAGAGGCACACTTCGGCCGGGATACGCTGCTGGGTCTGGGTGGCGCGTGACAGGACCTTGAACAGATCGTGGCCAGCGACATACTCCATGCAAATGAAGTAGACGCCATCAATCTCCCCATTTTCATACACTTGCACGATGTTGGCGTGTTGCAACACCGCGCACAGCCGCGCTTCGGCCAGCAGCATGTCGATGAACGTCTTGTTCTGGGCGAAACTACGAAGGATTTTCTTGATGACGACGGCTTTGGAGAAACCGCCAACGCCAGCCACCCGCGCAAGCCACACTTCAGCCATGCCGCCCAGACCGATCCTGTCGATCATCTCATAGCGGCCGAACATCGTGGACAAGGACACCTCAGCGGCGAAGCACCGTCGGAGTCGACGGAATAGTCTGTATAAACGCTGACTTGCCCCGCGCTGACCACAGAAGGTTCAGCGCAAGCCTGCCCATACTACACCAAATTCAAATTTGCGAAGCACTGCCTACTGGGCCGGTTGCCGCGCGCCGAATTGCGGGCCTACTTGCGCTCTAATTCGTCCAAATAGCGCAGTCCGCTCCGACACCTGCGTTCACCGTCAGCGGTGGGATTGAGCGCTTCGGCCCGCAAGGCGAGGCAGACAGGGCTACTTTCGCCACCGCGCTCGCAGCTGCGCTGAGCCAGGTCGGCACACGGCCGGCTGCACGCACTGGCGCCACACGCCAGCATAATCAGGAGCGCTGACGTTGCAACTCCTTGGGCGCCCACTGTGCGGATTTCACCCAGTTTCACGATTTGCCCGCGGCGCCAACCGGCAGCCATTGCACGATTTCCAGCCCAAAGCCCGAAACCGCGCGCAGCCGTTTAGGCTGGTTGGTCATCACCCGCAGTTTGCGCAAACCGAGCGCGCGCAGGATTTGAGCACCGGTGCCAAATTCTTGAAAATCCATCTTGGCGGTCACGGAATGCGGCGGCGGCCACGGCCGACCCTCACCGCGTTCGATGTAGGTCGCCAGCGCATCGGCCAGCTCGCCGCCATCGCGTTCGGCCTCCAAATACAGCAACACCCCGCGACCGGCGGCGGCAATCGACTGCATCGCTTGCCCCAAGCTGCGCTGGCCGCGCGACAGGGTAAACCCGAACACGTCGCCCAGCGGATTGCTGCGGTGGACCCGAACGATCACCGGCGCGTCGCCGCTGATGTCGCCGCACACCAAAGCGGCATGGGTCCCGCCGTCGACCAGCGAGCGAAAAATCACGATGCGAAATGGCCCAAAATCCGTACTCAGTTCACTTTCTGCTTCGCGCACAACCAACGGTTCGCGCTGCAAGCGGTACTCGATGAGGTCGGCAACCGTGACGACGGCGATGTTGTGGGTAGCGCCAAACTCTAACAGTGTGGGCAGCCGACTCATTTCGCCGTCGCTGCCCATGACTTCGCAAATGACCCCAGCCGGCGCCAAGCCAGCCAGACGCGCCAAATCGACGCTGCCTTCGGTCTGGCCGCTGCGCACCAAAACCCCGCCAGCCCGCGCCCGCAACGGGTAAATGTGACCGGGGACGCGAAAATCGCGAGCGGTCGCATCGGGAGCGATGGCCCGGGCAATCGTGTGCGCGCGCGCACGCGCAGACACTCCAGATCCAGGCGCATCTACCGCGTCAATGCTGACGGTAAACGCAGTACCCAAGCGGGCTTCATTGTGCGGCGCCATGGGGGCCAGTTCTAAGCGGTCGACCAGCGGCGGATGCAGGGCCAGACAAATCAAGCCACGGCCGTGCTCAGCCATAAAAGCGATCGCGTCGGCGCTGACTCGCTCGGCGGCGATCACCAGATCCCCTTCGTTTTCGCGGTCTTCGTCGTCGACCAAGATGACCATTCGCCCGGCGGCAATATCGGCCACGGCGCGTTCAATGGGAGAAATAGCGAGGTGTGCAGGCACGCGGTTCCTTAGCAAAAGTTGACAATAACGTCGGGAATCCAATTGGGGTCGGGGCGTGGCCTAGCTATACACGGTAACCGAAGTCCGAGATCAACTTTCGGCCGTCGCCGCGAGTCGGCTGCCCTGAGCCGCGACCTTGGCGACCCACGAAACGAGCATGAGATTGCCCAAGTTCGGTTGATGCCGGACTTGGGCGATCGAGTATAGCCGGCAAAGGAAGCGAATAACCTATTCGTTTATATGGCCTTAGCTGGCTACGGGTCTAACGGCGTCAACGCCCGCGCCCCGCGTGGACGCTGGTTCGCCGCAGCATAGACCTCGGCAGCCGGACGGGCGATTTGGCGGGTGCGCACCACGACACCGGTTGGGGCACCCTGTTGGGCTGCTTGCAACGCTGCTTCGATAGCGTGTTGTTCGCCGCTCAGCACCGCATGGCCCTGACCAGCGAGCTCGGCGGCCACCCGCAGGCGGACCAGCGTCACCTCAGCCGCCTTGAGCGCGCGATCCACGGCAGCCAGCGTTGACGTCGGGGTGTGGCACTGCACAATACCAAGCGACAATTCCTGTTGCGCCGTAGCTACTTGTAACGAGCCTGTGAGCGCCGAGCGCAGCAGGTGGTGCGCCTGCGGCAGAAGCAGTGTCTCGACGACGTCGCGGCCGCCTTGGGCAATAGCCTTGAGCAAGGCGGCTTCACAGCTGGCCATGTCACCGCCAAACAGCACCCAAAAGCGACCGGGATCGATGTCGCCGGCAAAATAGACGGTGATTTCGGCTTCTTTGACTAGCGCGTCCAACGCGCACAAACCCGCTGGCACGTCGACCAATTCGAGAGAGCCGAGCGTATCGTGGTGGCTGGGTGATGGCATGGACGGTGGACTATCCCTCGTTTAGAACCTGCGCAACTGAGACCATGCGCAACTGAGACCGTGCGCCAACTGAGACCGTGCGCAACTGAGACCGTGCGCCAACTAGTTGATATGAAAGCTAGACAATGCGAAAATAGCCGTGCAGCGTGCACCTGCGCTGTTTGGTCCAAGTGCGGGCTGTGGTCAAACCCTCGCCAGTCGTGCCGGCGATCGTCCAGGCGGTGTACCCTTCGCCGCGCAGGCCTAATCCTGCAAAACTAGGGGCATTTTTGACAAAAATCGAGGTGTTGCACGCTTTGGCCATCCGATCCAGTCGGTCAATGGCCATCGAATGCATAGTCGCGGTGTGAAAGAACCCGTGTTCAACGCGCGCCGCAGCAGCAATCGCTTCTTCCCAGTCTGGCACTCGAAAGAAACCCAACACCGGCAACAGCATTTCGAGCTGAACAAACGGATGATTTTCATCGACTTCAGCAAACGCCAGCCGACAGTCGTCCGACACTTGCACGCCAATTTCGCGCAAAATAACCCCGGCATTCTTGCCGACGAACTTGCGATTGACGTGCCCGTCCTCGATCAGGACCTTCTCTAGCGCGGCCAACTCGCGGTCTTTGACCTCATAGGCGCCGGCCGCGACCAACTCTTTCTTGAGTTGGTCCGCAATCGAAGCTACCGCAATGATTTCCTTTTCGACGATACACACGATGTTATTGTCGAGCGACGCCCCATCGATGATGTTGCGCGCTGCCAGCTTGAGGTCGGCCGTTTCATCCACCACCGCTGGCGGATTGCCCGGGCCCGCACACACCGCGCGCTTGCCTGAATTGAGCGCCGCTTTAACCACGGGACCGCCGCCAGTGACCGCGAGCAAGCGCACTCCGGGGTGCTTCATCACTGCATTGGCGCTGTCGATGGTCGGTTCGGTGATCATCGTCATCAAGTTGTCGGGCGCGCCGGCTTGGACGCAGGCTTCGTTGAGCATCTTGCAATACCAGGCCAACGTGCGCTTGGCGCTGGGATGCACATTGAATACAACGGTATTGCCACCAGCGATCATCGAGATGCCATTGTTCAAAATGGTCTCGGTGGCGTTGGTGGTCGGCGTAATTGAACCGATGACGCCCAGCGAGCCATACTCATCGATGGTCAATCCGTGATCGCCGGTGTGAGCCGCTGGCTGCAGAATCTCCATGCCCGGAGTCTTGAGCGCAACTAGACGATTTTTCTCGATTTTATCGGCGACGCGTCCCAAACCGGTTTCTTCCACGGCGCGCTTGGACATTTCTTCCAAGTTTTTCAGCGTCACTTGGCGCATGTTGTCGATGGCGCGCGCGCGAACGTGGACCGGGGTCTTCTTGAGCTGCTCGTAGCTGTCGCGGGCGGCCTGAACTGCGCTGTCGACGTCGTCGAAAAGGCCATTGCGGCCCGCGTTGTACTTGGGAGCGGACACCACTGGGCCCGCCGAGCCGGCGCCGAGCCGACGGACGACTTCGGCGACTATGGCGTTGATGCGCGCTTCATCCATGAGTACCTCTTTGACGACCTTGGGCCGATGACGACCTGGGGCTGATGACGACCTTGGGGCCGACGGCCGTCAGCGGGCCAGCCCTAGGCTCCACAAAGTCGAAAGTACAGGCTAATTGCCTTTAGGGCGTGTAAGGAATAACTCGATCGATCTGCGAAAAGAACGGAGCTGCGAGTCGGCTGTAAAGACGCGAGCTTGCGACCCACGCAGCAAGCAAACGGGCACGGTAAATGAATGACTTATTCATTTACGAGCCCTTAGTGGACGGGTACTTTTCAAACACAGTCGAACCCTCCACCTCGACGCTGTCGACGATGGCCATAATCACGTGGTCCACCGGCCGATCTTTGGTCGCCGAGGTCAATCGGGCCGACGATCCTGCTGCAAAAAGAACTACTTCGCCATCACCTGCCCCGACGGCGTCGACGGCGACGATCAGTTTGCCGGTGGCGGCGTATGCACTATCTAACTCGCGCACCAGAAGCAGGCGCAGGCCGACGAGCTCGGGCTCCTTGCGCGTTGCCACCACGGTGCCGACCACTTTGCCAAGCAACATGTGTTCCTCCGTTGCAATGCACAGCGACCGCAATGGCTGCTGCTTTCACACTTTCGCCAGCGCCAACCAAGCACAGCGCGGTCGTTGGCCTGCGGTGTCGCCACCCAGACCGGCGCCGCAGCCACGCAAGACCGGCGCCGCAGCCACGCAAAACCGGCGCCGCAGCCACGCAAAACCGGCGCCGCAGCCACGCAAAACCGGCGCCGCAGCCACGCAAGACCGGCGCC
>SHZD01000168.1 GCA_009692465.1 Myxococcales bacterium | reverse complement strand
GGCGGCTGGGTTTGGCGTGTGCGCGGCGGCTGGGTTTGGCGTGTGCGCAGCGGCTGGGTTTGGCAAGCGCGCGGCGGCTGGGTTTGGCAAGCGCGCGGCGGCTGGGTTTGGCAAGCGCGCGGCGGCTGGGTTTGGCGTGTGCGCAGCGGCTGGGTTTGGCAAGCGCGCAGCAGGAGGACTTGGCATGTGCGCAGCGGTTGGTTTTGGCATGGGCAGGTCAGTAGCAAGGGCACTGCGATGGGGAGCTTGTGCGTAGGCAACGCCGGTCGTTGTGAGCCGGTGCTGCTCAAATTGCCGTGGCTTAGTCACGGGCCTGACGCCAAGCGATGGTCCGCACGACGGCCGCCATTGACAGCGTATGTCCGACCACTATGCGTGTCAATGAAATGGCCGGTCCGCGATTCGCCGTTTTCGGCGCAACCCGCGGGGTTGAGTCAGCTTGCTGTCACCCAAACCTGCCGCATCGACCCAACCGCTCGAGCTGTTGTCAAGGTGCGGATGGGCAGGTGCGGGCAATGCGGTCGCGCGCCGTCCGGTAGCGACCATCGGCGCCTAGACTGCCATCGGCAACGACTTCGCTGATCGCCCAGTTGGCCGATACTACGCCCCACCATGGCGGCACCGCGCCCGCCCAAGGTTCCATGGTCAATGCCGGCTGGGTCACCGGCCCCAACGCCAAGCGCCGCACTTGGGCTGGGCCCATACCGGGGGCCGCCATGACCACTAACAGCCGATCTTTGTGGCCCGGTGCCCCAAATAGGGCGACTCGGCCGCTGGTCGCCTTGGCATCGCTGGCCTCCAAAGACCACTTGGTTGTGGGCCCAAACTGAAGCGACCACACCTGTAGAACCGCATCGATTTGCGCTACAAGTAGCCGATTCGCAGTAGGATCATAGGAAATTGCGCTACCGCGCTTCCAAGTCGGACCCGCGGAGGTGCCCCCTTGCCACACGATCATCGCGCCATTATTCCAATCGAGCCGCCACAAGGTGGGCAGATCGCCGTCGATGGCCGCGCCAAAAATGTACCAAATGGCCGGATCCAAGGTCGGTGATACCGCAAAATCAGGTTTTACTTTGGGTAGTTGAGCGGAAATCGCTGAAGGCAATTCGTCCAGACTCGGTCCTTCAGTAGTCACCAGCAGCCCACCGGGCGCGCTGGGTGGCTGAACGTCGGCTAGCAACGCCGCGGTTTGGGCGCCCGTGGTCGTTGACCCCGTGCCAGCCCAGTACAAGATTTGCTTGCCGCCCGGGCCCAACACGGCACCGCCAAACGCTTTGCCCGCGCTGGCGCTGGCCAAGCCGTAGTGCTGCCAGAGCTTTTGCGGCGACCAAACCCAAGCTGCCGCAGTGGCCTTGAGCAATTGGCCGCGCGGCACACCGCCACCCAGTCGCCACACCTGTTCGCCGATCGCCATCCACGCGGCGCCAACGACGGTTTCTGGTTCAGCATCCAGGCTCGCAAACCCAGATGGCTGCACGATAAAACTGTCCGGCTGCGGTAGGCCTGCCGGGTCGCTGCCCATAGCCACCACAAACTGCTGGCCACTGTTGGCGATCAATGGATCGCGCAGCGGCGGCAGGCTCTGGCCCAACTTCAGCCACGGACCACTTGGCCATTGCAAGCGACGCGGGGCGGCGAGCGAACCGTCTTTGCGGGCAGCGCCAAACCACCACATTTCTTTGGTGCTGGTTTGGCAACGCAACCGGCCGACTGAGACCAAGTCGCTGTCAAAATCGGCCGTAGCGACTACAGCCCACGCTGCCGACTGGGCGTCAAACACGGCGGCGACCAGCGTGCCTGAACTGTGCAGCCCCATCGCAAAGACCTGAGGGTTCAGCGAACAGTTCTCGGTCGCAGCCCAATGCAGGGCCTGACCAGGCGGCGCCGGCTGGGCGAGCCAGGCCCCGGCGCTGTACCGTTGCAACACAGCGGCGCCGCCGTCCACTGGGGTCCCCAGCAGCAACAAGTCGGCCCCGGCGCCGACCACTACGGCGTCGGTCACCGCAGTCGGTGGCGCTGGCAAGGTGGACGGTCCATCCACACCGCCATCGGCTGTCAAGGCGATCGGCACCGCCGCCACCCCTTGGGCATCGACGCCGCCCACCACCAGCAACACCTGCTTGCCGCTAGCCGTGGTCCGCCACAGAGCCGCAGATCCCTCTCGCCGCAGCACCGGGTGATTGGCCGCTTTCGCCCACAGACCCGAAGCTGTGCTCAAGCGCCATAACTCGCCGGTCAAGGCCTCGCCGCCGCTGGCGATGGGCTCAAAACCGCCGACCAGCCACAAGCCACCACTGCCGTCATCGGCGCCGACCGCGCCTCGGCGCGCCAAGGGCCGACCATCGTCAACCGCCGTAACGGTGGTCCATTCAACGGCCAGCCCTTCGTCGGTTTGGCCGTCGCAGTCGTTGTCCAAGCCGTCACAACTAGTCTCGGCGCCGACTTGCACCCCCACTTGGCCAGAAAAGTCGCACGTCCACGTCGCACTGACGCACAAAGCCGCGGGCGTTAGGCCACTGCATACGCCGATCTGCTTGCAGGCGAGCTGGGCAGGCGGCGCGGGCATGTCGTCGGTCTGGCCGTCGCAGTCGTCATCGCTGCCGTTGCACAGTTCAGGCTTGGCCATACTGGCGGTGCCGTCGGCGTTGCTTGAGCAAGTGGCCTGACCGCCGCTGCCACATTGGACGATGCCAGTGCCGCACGCCCCCAAGCCTTTGCAGGCGGCGCCTAGGCCAAGGCCTTGCCACTGTTGCTTTTCATCGGTTTGGCCGTCGCAATTGTCATCGAGGCCATTGCACGCTTCGGGCTTGGCTTGACTGGCCGGGCCGCCCGGCAACGTCGAACAGGTGACCAACCCTTGGGTGCTGCAGGCGACCACCCCAGCCCCGCAGGCGCCCTTGCCGGTGCACGGTGCCCCCAGCGGCGTGCCGTTGAGCCCAAAGCCCTCGTCGGTAACCCCGTCGCAGTCGTCGTCTTTGAGATTGCACAGTTCATCAGTGGCAGGGGTGCCGGGCATCGTTGGCGCTGAACTGCAGCCCGCTTGGCCTTTGTCGTCACAGGTGACCACGCCGGCACCGCACACACCTGGGCTCGCACAGGATGCACCCAGCGGCGAGCCGCCTAGGACCATGTCCTCGTCCGTTTGGCCGTCGCAATTGTCGTCCACACCGTTGCAGGCTTCGGCCTTGGATTTGCTGTCGGGGCCACCCGGATTAGAGGAACACACCGGCAGGCCCGTTTGGCCGCACACCACCTTGCCGATGCCACATTCGCCAGCGCCCAAGCACGGCGAGCCCACCGCGACCCCGGACAAGGCGAAATCTTCGTCGGTGTCGCCGTCGCAATCGTCGTCCATGGCGTTGCACGACTCTGGTTTTGCCCGCGGTTGGCTGCCGTCTGGGTTGGTCGAACAGGTCGCGTGACCCACCGAGCACACCACTACGCCAGGACCACAGGCGCCGACTCCGCTGCACGGGGCGCCGATGCCGCCGCCGTTGTACACAAACCCCTCGTCAATTTGCCCGTCGCAGTCGTTGTCGACGCCATCGCAGGCTTCGCTGGCTGACCAACCCGCAACACTACTTGAATCACAAGATAATTCACCTTTGACGCAGGTGGCTTTGATGACCGCGGTGGGCAACGCGCACACGCCCAAATGCGAGCAGGCCAACGCCGCCAACTCGGTGGAGTCGCCAAGCGCTACGCTATTGTGGGCGTCGACCTCATCGGCCAAGCAGTCGATGTCGGCGTCGGCCAGCGCGGATTCCAGCAAATCGGGCAGGCCGTCGCCGTCGCGGTCTAGGGGCTTGGTGGGGGCGCCACCCACTTCGGCGCCGTCGGGCTTGCCGTCGCCGTCGCTATCCGCCAACCGCGGATGGCTGCCAATCCGGTGTTCGCTGGCGTTGGTCAGGCCGTCGTTGTCGTCATCGCCGCCAGGCACCAAGCAGAAGTTGGCATAGCACAAATTGCTTTCACATTGCGGCGAAGAAATGCAGGCGCCGCCGGCAGGTCGGCCCCCGTCGCAGCCCACCAGCGCGATCAAGGCGATTGCGGCCCACCACTGCCATCGCGCCTTTGCCAAGTTTGACCATTGCCAGTCCATCTGCGCCAAACTAGCGTTCCACTTCGGCGGGCACAAGTTCGGGCACCTCTACGCCTTGCAATGCCCCGAGCGCCGCCGCCGTGCACCCCACGAGATCGGAGGCGATGCCGCCGCGACTGCCCCAACGATTGCGCATCAACTGTCCCGCTTTGCTGTGCAAATGCACCCCGACCTTGCTGGCCACCAACGGCGTCAATCCTTGGGCCAACAAGCTGCCGATGATGCCGGCCAGCACGTCGCCCGAACCGCCTTTGGCCAACGCCGCGTTGGGTTGATTGCAAATCGCCCAATTGCCGTCGGGCGCCACGATCAGAGTGCGTTCGCCCTTGAGCACCACCACCGCTTGCCATTTGTGCGCTGCCTTGGTGGCTGCCGCCATGCGATCGGCCGTCACCTCGGCCACTTCGCAGCCGAGCAAGCGCGCCATTTCGCCCGGATGCGGGGTCAGGACCAAGCGGCCCTTGGCCGTCTCGGTCGCTTCAGGCTTGCCGGCCAAAATGGTCAGCGCGTCGGCGTCAAGCAATACAGGTACCGCCGAAAGGCTACACAATCGCTGCACTAAGTCGAGTTCGGCCGCGCCGGTGCCCAGACCCGGCCCGACTACGACGGCGTCCTTGCCGTGCAGCAGCTTTTCCAGCCGCTTGGCTTCGCTGGCGCCGCCTCGAACCGCTTCGACCATGATGTCGGGAATCGAGCCCTCCAGCCGCTGGCGAATTTCTCCCGAGGTGGCCAAGGTGACCAGCCCAACACCGGTGCGCAGAGCCGCACCCGCACACAGAATCGCCGCGCCGCCCTTGCCCGGCGAACCGGCCACCACAAACGCATGGCCAAACGTGCCCTTGTGGCCACTTTCGGGCCGCGCCGGCAGCAGTTGGGCGGCGTCGTTGTCGTTTAGCAGCTCGCCAGTCGGGGTTTGCGCCTGCAACCACTTGGGCACAATGCCAATATCGGCGACGACCAGCTCTTGCCACTGCTCCGGTCCCGCGCCCAAGAACAAGCCCGGCTTGGCCGCGGTCATGGTCACGACCAAATGGCATTTGACTGCCGATCCGAGCACTTTGCCGGTCGCACTGCACAGCCCCGAAGGCAAGTCGACACTGACCGTCAGCGCGCGGTAGCGGCCGTCGAGTTGGGCCGCCATCGTCAGCACGGGCTCGCGCAGCTCACCGTGCAGACCAAGCCCAGTCAGCGCGTCGACAATCGCCGCCGAACGGCCCAGCGAGCGCCGCAGTCCCTGCAATTCGGGCCCGCGCAAGGTGTCCTTGACCCAGCGAAATTCGACCCCACCGTGGCGTTTGGCCGCTTCAAAGTGCAGGCGCGTTTCGGCTGTCATCTTGCCGTGATCGCCGGCCACAAACACTTCGCAGCGATACCCCTGCGCCGCCAGCACCCGCGCGACCACCAAACCGTCGCCACCATTGTTGCCCACCCCGGCCAGCACCGTCAGCCAGCGGCCGTTGCCCGGCCCCAGACGCTTGCTGATTTGGTCCGCGATCGCGCGCCCCGCGGTGTCCATCACCAGCGCCGGCGGCAGGCCCAATTCACTAAAAGTTCGGCTCTCCAGCTGGCGAATCTGCTCGGCGCTTACGATCAACATGGCAACCTCTTGGATCTAATGACCTAATTCCATCGGTTTGTGCATGGCCTCGCTCATTTGCCGCACCGCCCGCTCCATGCCGACAAGCAGAGCCTGAGCCACGATCGCGTGGCCAATGTTGAGCTCAGCCATGTGCGGTAAACGCGCCACTGCGCCCACATTGCGGTAATCCAGACCATGGCCAGCGGCGACCTGCAGCCCCAAGTCGTGGCTTTGCAGCGCGGCCAGCCGCAGTTGGGTCAGGTGGTGGTGCTGCACCGCCTGCGAACGGGCATTGCAGTAGTCACCGGTGTGCAATTCAATCGTGTGCACCTGCAGTTGCGCGGCCATCGCCACTTGCGACGCCTCCGGGTCGATAAACAGCGATACCACAATGTCTTTGTTGCGCAATTGCGCCACGACATTGGCCAAATTGGCGGCATTGGCCACGACATCCAGACCGCCTTCGGTGGTTTGCTCCTCGCGCCGTTCGGGGACCAGCGTGACGATATCGGGCAAGTAGCGCAGCGCCAGCTCGACCATCGCCGCGGTCGCCGCCATCTCCAGATTGAGCGGCACTTGCACGGTCTTGCGCAGCACTTGCAGGTCGCGCTCTTGGATGTGGCGGCGATCTTCGCGCAAGTGAATGGTGATTTGATCGGCGCCGGCCTGTTCGGCCAACTGAGCCGCAAAAACCGGGTCCGGGTAACGGGTGCCGCGCGCCTGCCGAATCGTCGCGACGTGGTCGACATTGACGCCCAAGCGGACCCGGTGCTGCAAACTGGACGACATAGTACCTACTTTGCTGACTTGACTCGCCGTGCGCGTGCTGCTGCTCAGGCCTGATCGGCGGCAGAAACGATGCCGCCCGGTGTCGCCGGGGCCAACTGCGCGAGTATAGCCGCAATGGACACTGCGGGCACCCGGGCGGCTCCATCCCAGCGCGGTCGTCCGATCGCCCGTCAGCGCTTGCGTTGACCAGCGCGGCCGCCTGCCGCACCATCGGCAGATGCCACCACCCACCGCCGATCCACCGCTGACTGTGACCCAACTCAATAGCAAGGTGCGCGGCCTGCTGGTGCCGCTGCCGTCGCTGCGGGTGGCTGGCGAAATCTCGGGCATCAGCTGGGCCTCCAGCGGGCACTTGTACTTTGATCTCAAAGACGATCAGTGCAAGGTCAAGGTCAACGTCTGGCGCAGCACCGTGCAGGGACTCAAGGTGCGCCCGCGCGACGGCATGCAGGTCGTGTGTACCGGTCGGCCCGATTTGTGGATTGCCGGTGGCGCCTATTCATTCAACGTCACGGCCATCGAAGAAGCCGGACTGGGCGCCCTGTGGTTGGCCTTGCAGCGCCTCAAAGAAGCTCTGACCGCGCAAGGTGTTTTCGATCCCAGCCGCAAATTGCCACTGCCGTTTTTGCCTAAGACGGTGGCGCTGGTCACTTCGGCGACCGGTGCGGCCGTGCAGGACATGCTGCGGATTGTGCGTGAGCGAGCGCGAGTGCGCGTGCTGGTGGTCGCGGTCAAAGTGCAGGGCGACGGCGCAGCCGAGTCGATTGCCCAAGGAATTGAGCTAGTCGACGCCTTGGGCTGGGCAGATGTCATTCTGTGCGGCCGCGGCGGTGGCAGCGCTGAAGATCTATGGGCCTTTAACGAAGAGCGGGTAGTCCGCGCTTTTGCGGCCTGTCGGACCCCGATTGTCAGCGCCGTCGGCCACGAAACCGATACGCTGCTGTCGGATTACGCTGCCGACTGGCGGGCGCCGACCCCGACCGCCGCTGCCGAGCGCGCGGTGCCTGTATTTGCGGATTTGCTGCGGGCAATCGGCGATCTGCGCCATCGCGCGGCCGTGGCGCTGCGCCGACAACTTAGCCACGATCGGCAGATGGTAGGCCAATTGCGCGCGCGTTTGGGCGATGGCGACGCGATTACCGGCCAGCGCTTTGCCCGTTTGGATGAACTCAATCAACGGCTGGTGCGCGCCGTGCAGCGAGCGGCTGAGCGCGACCGCAGGCGGTTGGAGGCCTTGGCCCGACGCCTGCAGGCCGCCGATCCGGTGCGGAGTCTGGCCGATCAGCGGCGCAAGCTGGCGCTTTTGGCGCTGCGCTTGCAGCAGTCGGCCGCTACGACCGCGGAGCGCCGGCGACAACGACTGCACAACGCCAAAGCGATCTTGATGGCGCTAAGTCCACGGGCAGCGCTCGGCCGCGGCTATGGGATTGTTCGCACCGCCAACGGCACAGTGTTGGCTTCGGTCAATGGTGTGCAACCTGATGATAAGCTGGATATTTTACTGGCGGACGGTGCGCTGGCGGTCGCGGTTGAGTCCGTGGTGTGCGAGCCCGCTGCGGCAGCCTAACGAGTGGACTTAGGAACTGTCCTCAACTAACGCGATCGATCTGGGCAGCACAGGAGCGGCGAGTCGGCCTTTGGGGACGCGAGCTTAGCGACCAACAAAGCAAGCAAACGGAACCAGTCCCAGAATGAATTATTCTGGGACAGTTCCTTAGAGTGGACTTAACTGGGCTTGGTTATCCACTTGCGCACGTTTTTGGCATAGAACCAAATGCCAAACGCGCTGATCAGGCCGACCACTGCCATGATGTACCACACGGCGCCGATGGTGAATTGGTGGCGCTCGTAGAGTAAGCGTGTGACATCGTGCGCATTTTGTCCCAAGAGGGCGACCAAAGTGTCAAACGCTTCGCCTTGCTTGACCGCGGCGACTTTGGCGACGTCCCAGCCTTTTTCGCTCAACATTTCACGGGCAAAGCGATCCTTGCTCGCCAGTTGGTCGTACAGCACCGGGCCGACTTTGCCCTCCAAAAACCAGCCGATCGCCAACGGGATTTGCGAAAATCCAAGGTACATCGCCTTCTTGTCGTCTGGCGCGAAATTACCGATGTATTCCGAGAACTTGGGGCTGGACAGCATTTCACCTAGGGAAAACACGCCGATCGCAAACACCGACATCCAGCCCAGCGACGAATAGCCGGACAGAAACAGCGCCACCGACGCCATAATGGTGCCCAGCATCATCGAGGTCGTGGCCTTCATTTTGCCCGACCAGCCGGCCACCAAAAAGCAAGTAATCATGATCAGCGCAGCGTTTAAGTTGAGCATGCCCTCGGGCAAAATCTCGCTGCCGTCCTTGTTCATGACCACAAAGAACTGCACGAGTTCGCTCTGGACTTTTTGACCGTTGAACAAGCCCATCACGATGTCGCGGGTGTCGACCCACTCTTCAATGTGGGCAGGCAACACATCAAACAAGCTGTTGAACATGAACCAAAACCCAGAGAAAACGCCCAAGTACGTCCACACATGCGGTTTTTTGAGTTCATGGAGCGACTCGGCGAGGAGACTGGGCTTGCCGGCGTCGCGACTCGCGGCGTTGCGCGCCACGCGCTCTTCCTTGCCTGGCTCCTTGTAAATCAACAACATCAAGAAGTTAAGCGAGATAATCGCTGCGCAGGCCAAGAATACGTAGCTCCATTGCATCTTGCGCATGTAGCCGGCCACCAACGGGCCCAAAAAGCCGCCGATGTTGACGGTTTGGTAAAAAATGCCCCACGCCATCGACGAGTTTTCGCGCCGGGTCGACTTGACCAGCGTGCCTTGAATGCCCGGCTTGAAAATCGCGGTACCGGTGGCCAGCAACATGGCGCCGGCAAAAAAGCCACCGAAAGTGCCAAACGCCGCCATAGTCAGGTAACCGCATATTTTGACAACGGTTGACGCCGCGATCGTCTGTTTGTAGCCGTAGCGATCCGATAGACCGCCGGTGAACACGGGCACAATCGACTGCACCAGCGCCCACACCGCCAGCAGCGTGCCAAACTCGGACATGGTGACGCCCAAGCCGCCTTTGGACACCGGATCTTTGGCGTACAGCGTGGCCACGGCTTTGACCCCGTAGTAGGCCAACCGCTCGATCATTTCCATGCCGCCGACCACCCAAAACACGTAACTCAGGCTGGCAATCGCCGCAAACAGGCCCAGTTGAGGCACATCAGCCAAAATGTCGACGGTGGATTTGGCGGGGGCGGTGTCGTTGGGGTCGTCGTTGGCAACGGACATGGTGGCTCGTAGGGCGCGCTGGCGCTGGCGGGCAAGTAGGCGGCAATTGGCGGACAGCGTCAAGATTGGTCGCGCCACCGGCACAACGCTGGCGGCAGCCATCCCGCTGGCGTCACTGCTGTGCTAGTCTGGCCCGCGGAGTAACGGTCGGCTAGGTGGCCGCTGGAGCTGGTTCGCTAGGTTCTCCAGAGGAAAGTCCGGGCTTCACAGGGCAAAGTGCCGGCTAATGGCCGGCGGGGGCAACCCCCGGGAACAGTGCCACAGAAAACAGTCTGCGCACCCGCTGAGCTTCGGCTCGGCCGCGGCGCGATGGTGAAAACGTGCGGTAAGAGCGCACGGACTGCGCCGGCAACGTCGCTTTCGGCAAACCCCACTTGAAGCAAGGTCAAATAGCAGGCGCCGCTGCCGCAAGGTGGCCGGAGGGCGGCCCGTTCGAGCCCGCTGGTAGACCGCTAGAGCTGCGCAGCAATGCGCCGCGCAGATGAATGGTCACTCCCCACTTGGCGGCGACGCTGGGAGGGTACAGAACCCGGCTTATGGCCGACCGTTACTCCATTTTTAGGGTTGAATTTCCAAGGTGTTGTCGCTGAATTTCCAAGATGTTGATTCTGTGCAGTTTGGTCGTCCAGCGCAATTGGCCGGGGTAGTGACGGTGCCCGGCGATAAGTCGATCTCGCACCGGGCGCTGCTGCTGGCGGCATTGGCGGACGGAACCAGCGAGATCATTGGGCTTAGCTCGGGTCACGACGTGCTCGCCACCGTCCGCTGCCTGCGCCAACTGGGCATTGATTGCGAAAATACCGATACGGCCAAAGGAGTGTGGCGCGTACACGGCCGACCGCTGGCGCAATGGGTGTCGCCGACCGCGCCGCTGGATTGCGGCAATTCTGGCACGACGATGCGCCTGCTGTGCGGGGTTTTGGCAGCGGCTCCCAGACTGCGCGCCACATTGACCGGGGATCGCTCGCTATTGCAGCGGCCGATGCTGCGAGTCGCGCAACCGCTGCGGACGCTCGGTGCCCACATCGACCTGCAAGCCAACGGTTCGGCACCGATTGTGATTACTGGGCAGCAACTTGCAGGCGGTTACCTCGAACTTGCGGTCGCCAGTGCTCAAATCAAGTCGGCAGTGTTATTGGCAGGTCTGCACGCCAGCGCGCCGGTGCGGGTGACCGAGCCGATGGCGACCCGCGATCACAGCGAACGCATGCTGACAGCGATGGGCGCTCAGTTGATGATGGCCCCCAACACCATCACCGTCGGGCCAGGGGCGTTGCGGCCGTTGACCGCCTACAGCGTGGCTGGCGATCCGTCGGCGGCGGCCTTTGCGGTGGCCTTAGCCGTGCTGCACCCGCGGGCGGCGCTGGCGGTGGGCGAGGTGAGCACCAACCCTGGTCGCAGCGGTTACTTGTCGATCTTGCAGCGGATGGGCGCCAGCGTCCGGTCGACATCGCCGGCTCTGCCCCCGATGGCCGAGCCACGCGGCCGCATTGACGCCCAGTCTAGTTCAGTGGTGGCGGTACACATTTCCGAACACGAAGTGCCATCCTGCATTGATGAATTGCCGATTCTAGCCCTGTGTGCGGCTTGTGCAACGGGGACCAGTCGCTTCGATGGCATCGCCGAGCTGGCGGTCAAGGAAAGCGACCGCATCACCGCCATCTACCGGTTGCTAACGGGTCTCGGTGTTGCGGTGCAATTTGGCGACAATTGGATGCAAATCCAAGGTGTTGGCGGTGTCGACCGCCTTGCACCGTTGGGTCGGTTCGACCCCGGCCTCGACCACCGCATGGCATTTTGCGCCGCTGTTGCCGGGTTAGCAGGACCTTGGCCGCTGGAAGTGCAGTCGTGGTCCACCACCCAGTCGTCGTGGCCTGACTTCGCATCCGCGATCGCGGCCGTTTCAATGGCTGTATGACGGCGGGCGCCGACCGTGCATAGACGGCCTCGCCGGTGCGCGCTCAGGAGCTTGCCTACGGACACCGACCAATTCAGGCTTCACCGAAAACGGTCGCCAAACACAATCGGAGTGGCCTAGCGCCAACCCGCAGGCTAATGAACAAGTGCCGCACGCTGGCGACCCACGAAACAAGCACTGAGACGCCGAGCAAATACGAGTTGATCGGCTCTCTACCGCCGTCGGCGCTGATTACCGCCGCCGCCGCTGCCACGCGGACGACCGCGGCTAGGCTGGGCTGGGCCGTTTTCAACGCCACTGCGGCGCAGTCCGGCTAGCGCAAAGCGCAGGGCGACGCTGTCTTCCAAGTCATGTTTTTCTTCATTTGGCGCGAAAAGCACCTGGATCTGTTGGCGATCTGGACGCATCTCGTCAAAACTGGGCAGCGCCATAATGTTGGGATCGGAGCCGCGCGCCCGATTACCATTGTAGGTGCGGTCCAGATCAAGATCGTTGTAGTCGCGCCGCCGGTGCTGACGGCGACTCTCGACGCCATACATCATTGCCACTGGATCCGCCGACGGTTGGACTTCATCGCCGTGAACGGGGGTCCACAATCCGCGCAAAATTTCGTCGCGATTGAGGCGATTGCCCCGGTTGTCGCCGGGTCGCTCGGGCGCATCATGGCGACCACGCGCCGGTTTGGCGGCGGCTAGCGGTTTGACGGTGGGCTCTCTCGCCGACCGACCTGACTCTGAATGGGCCCGACCTGACTCTGAATGGGCCCGACCTGACTCTGAATGGGCCCGACCTGACTCTGAATGGGCCCGACCTGACTCTGAATGGGCCCGAC
>SHZD01000167.1 GCA_009692465.1 Myxococcales bacterium | reverse complement strand
GGCTCCTAGCCAGTCAAATATTCTCAACTGTCCGAGAACTGCCCGGAGTGAATCCGTGCAGTTTCGGACAGTTGCCGCCGTCTAGCCAGACGGCGCTAGGAGCGAGTCGGAATACTCCGACACGCTCCTAGTGTACCGCAAATTGGCGTCCATGCGCAGCGCTTTGAACGCGTCGAAGTGGCGCTACTGAATGAGACCTCGCCGCCTGGCCATGTTTTCGTTCAAAACCACGAAGTCATCTGCACGCATGCCCCAAATCTGCAAGAACGGCTGCATGTATCTCACAAGCTTTGCCTGCGTATGTGGCAACCACTCGTCATTGTGCTCCTTGATAACCAACACCAGTCTGACCTCTGCCTAGCCGAGATCCACTGCCATCAGGCCGGCGGGACACTCGCGCAGCGGGTCCGCGAGGCGGTTCAGGCGCACGGAAAAGTAGATCGCCAAAGCGTTGCATAGTTGTGCTGCAATCTCTTTGCCAAACTCATCAAAGGGAGTCTCGTTTTTGCCGGGGCACCTCGTTTTTGCTTCCACAGCCAAAACGCGGTGCACACCAGCGGTTTCGCGCAAAAGGACAAACTCCGCCCTCTTCACGCCCTTACCGTGCCCTTAGTCTTACGCTTTCAAGCATGGCACTCTTTCGTCCGGCTCGGCCGGCGAGGTTGCTGGCGCACTTCCATCGCAACACAAGCAAGAGCGAGTGTGCGCAGAAATGCAAGCGATGGCAAGACGATCGGCGACCCGCACTACGCCGCTACAACACCAACCGATAGCCATCGGCTTGCCCCTTCATCCCCGGCGACGTAAAACCGCCGAACAGATAGAACGCCTGCGACCCACTGTCGAAAATCATCGCCCCAAACGACCGCACCTCTGGTGCCTCTACCACCGACAACTGCGTCCAGTGGTCAGTGCTGGCGTCAAACAGCCACAGATCTTCAAAATCTTTGACTTCATTGGTGCCACTAAACACCACCAGCCACCGCCGCTTGGGGTCGAACGCGGTGGCCGGATAGCGCCGTGGCGAAGGCTTGCTTCCGGTCGCGACGACTTTGCTCCAGTTGCTGCCGTCAAACTGCCAAAAATCATTGGTGTGTGCTGCATTGGGCTGCGGCGCCGTCTGGCCGCCAAACACCAGCACTCGGTTGCCGACGATGTCACTGGCGGTGGCCCCATCGCGGCGTGAAGGCGGCGTAGTTGTGGGTTTGTACAGCGCAAAGCTGCGCGCAGCCGGGTCATACAGCCACGTTGAGGTGTCCATGCCCACGCTCAAGCCTTGACCGGCGAACACCACCGCGCGGCCGCCTTGCAAGTTGGGCAACCAACCGGCGTGACAGCCAATCGTGCCCAGAGGGACGCTGCCAGTCACGGCCTGCCAGTGCTTGGTGGCCAAAGATTAGGTCCACGCCGCCGCGGGCAATCCGGTGGTCTCGCTGCGGCCGCCGACCAAAAGCACCTCGTTGACCGTCGGCAACGTGACCATGCAGTGGCAGTAGCGCGGTGGCGGGGCGCTGGCCAACGTGGTGCTGGTCCAACTGTCGGTAGCGACCGTGTACTGCCACGTCAGCTGGTTGACGCCCGTTTGCGGATAGCCGTTGCCGCCAAAACCGACGTAGATCCCGGCGAGGGTCGGCGCTGGCATCAGCATCGAGCCCCACAGTTGCTGCGGCAAGGGGTTCAACAGGCTCCACACCGGTGTTGGCAAGCTTGGACCGCTATCTGCGGCGATGGCGGATGCATCCGTGGAAATTGTCTCTGCATGGACATCGGCACTGGCGTCGGCACTGGCTGCGCTACTGGCGTCAGCCGGGCTATTCGTGTCACTGATCTGGGCTAGCGCGTCGGTCGCCGCGTCGGTTGCTGGTGCAGACGGTGTTGACGCCGCGGTACAGCCCAGCGCGACCGCCACCACCGCCACGGCAAAGAGTCCTGAAATCGAATTCATGGATCGCCCCTCGCTAACCGTCCGAAAACAAGCAAAGTCTAAGGTGAAAGCGCCGCCCAAGCCTGCCAATGGTGCACCGCAACGCCACCAAAACCCGCACTTCCACTCAGCTTATCCATCATGGCTTTCAGCGTTTGGCTCAGGTGCGCGGCCCCTTCTTCGCAGTACGTCACTTCAGGCGGCACGCCACACGTCGTTTCGCTGGCGACCACCACTGTCTTGCCAGCCGCAGCCGCCAACTTGAGTTCGGTTTGCGCCAAATCCAGTTGCGTCTGCAGATTGTCGTTGTAGTCCATCAGCACCACCCGATCGACCATGCCGATAATGGCCGCCGCCAGCGTTTTGGTCGTTGCACCGGCGCGCGAAGTGTAGGTCACCGCGATGCTGTCGTACCAGTTGGGCATGTCGAACACCAGTTGCAGCCCGGACTCGTTGGCGATCAGCTTGATTTTATCCAAAAGGTCCAACAATTGAACAGCTAAGCTCTGGCGATCCTGCTTCCACTGCGGCAGGGTATGGGGCTCAATGTTCAGATGCAAGGCCAGCGGCTGAGGCACACCGTGCACAGCCACAAACGCCATGACGTCCTTGGTCAGCTGCAGGATCGCCGGGTGTTCAGCCGTTTGACTCCAGATGTGCTTGCCCAGCAACAGTTCGACCGCAACATCGCGCTGCGCCGCGGCCACAATGAGTTCACGCAAAGCGGCGGGATCGTCGTAGATCAGCGTTTGCGCCTGAACATACAAGGTGTTGACTGCATGGTCGGCTGCAAAGTCGAGCAGTTGCTTGCGAGTGGTGGATTGCACCGCCGGCAAGTTGCTCCACACCCACATCCCGCGCTGAATCGGCTTGGCCACTGGCGTCGGCGGAACGGCGATTGGCGCGCAACCTGTTAAAATAACAGCAAAAATGTGAACTACGTTGGTCCAGCTCATCGAGCGCACCGCCTCAAGCCGCTGGGGTACACTACAGGCCCGCGGTCGGCGTGGGGGTCCGTGCAAGAATTACTCGATCGACCCCCGATAGGAACGGAGTGCAGGCGGCTTGTAAAGCCGGCACTGCGCCCCAAATTCCCCAACGCGATCCCCGCGGCCCCCGATTTGGGATGCAGATCAAGGAGCAAGGGGCTTGACGACTGAGGCGTACTTGCGTGCGCCGCAAGGAGGAAAGCGCCGCAGCGACGCAGAGATGCGCCCAAAGCGGGGGATCGCGGGGGCGACCCACGTATCCTGACGGTGATCCAGCCAAAACCGAGCTGAAAGCGGCACAAGCCAAACGCCGCTACTTGACCCAAAGCACCACATTATCGATAGCAAACCACTCGTTGTCCGCCGACTGATTCAAGGTCGAGGTGGCGGTCACGATGACGGTCGCCGCGGTGTGTCCGCCGGTCCAATTGGCGTCCCATTTGTCTTCATCCCAAAGCCAATCACCACACTTGTTGCCAAAAACACCGGAAATGCCCTTTTGTGAAAACACCGTATTGCCATTGACTTGCACAATACCGGTCTCGCCATCCCATTGATCTCCCTTGATATAGTGCATGAACAACTTGGCCTGAGTGTGAGCGGGCGCCGCCACCGTCTTGGTCGTCACCGCGCCGCTGCCAAAAATCCCCGGGCCGCCGAGCATCTTGCCCAGATCGCCACAGCTGCCCGCCTTGCCGTTGGCCCAGCCCTTGGTGCTGCCGTCTTCAAAATCGTCAAATATCAACAGGGTCCAGCCGCCATTCTTCATGTCGCAGGCGTACTGGCTCGGCAGTTGGCTGCCGGCGCCGTCCAAGTCCAGCCAAAAACTGCCGTCGGCGGTGCCTGGATACAACGTCCAGATTTCCAAGCACGACGCTGCCGGGACCTTGGCGTCAAAGCCCTTCTTGAAACACGATTTTCCGTCGCCGACCGTGTTGGGTCCACATTTGCACGTGAAGCTGCCCGCGCTGTTGGCGCACACGGCGTTAGCGCCGCAATTGGCGGTGCCGGCCACGCATTCGTCAATATCTTTGCAGATTTTTCCGTCGCCTAAGTACCCGCCCTTGCACGTGCAGGCAAAACTGCCGGCCAAGTTGGCGCAGGTAGCGTCGCTGGCGCAAGTGTTGGCTTGAGCGCACTCGTCGATGTCCGCGCATTTGCCGTCTTTGACCGCGAAACCACCCTTACAAGGGCTGCACGTAACCTGCAAGAGTGCGTCCATGCTACAGATTTGACCGTTTAGGCAGCCGCCATTGTTGCTGGCACATTTGTCTTCAAACACCGCGAAATCATCGACGAACCAGCCGATCGCCCCCGCCGCGCACGGTCCGGCAAACACCAAGCGCACCTGAAAAGTCTTGCCACCGTAGCCTTTGAGCGAAAATTCAAGGATCGTCGCTGCAGCCGCCGGTGCGACGCTGCCCACATCCGTCCATTCTGCTGCGACCACGCGCACTTGAACTTTGGCCGCCTGTTGGACCGTCCAGTTGCCAGCCGAAGCAAAGCGTACGGTCAGCGTCGCCCCGGCTGGCAGCGCCGTTGCGTTCAACCAGGGTGAATCGGCACTGGCCGCCACTGCCGCCTGACCTGTCGCGCACGCCAAGTCTTTGCCATTGTTGATATTCAGAGAGCAAGTCGGGGTAGTAGCACTGGGCAACTGCGGTGTCGCATCAAAGCCCCACTTGACCGCGCCAACAGGCAAGGCCCAGTCCGATTTTTGCCACATGTCCAGACCTTGCAAGCCACAATCAAAGTTGTGCGCATAAGTCAGCGCACTTACACCGCATTTGGCATCGCCACCAGCGGCATTCTTGCAACCGCCGGTCGCCTTGTCGCAGCTGTCGACTGAGCAAGCGAAGCCATCATCACAGCCCTTAGGGGTCGCCTTACAGACGCTGGCGACGCAGTTGTCGCCCAAGGTGCACAGGTCGCCATCGGAACAAACAGCGGCGTTGGTCTTGTGCGTGCAACCGGCCTTGGCATCGCAGGCGTCATCGGTACAGGCGTTGGCGTCATCACAGGGCAGGGCGCCGCCGCTGCACAGCCCGACCTTGCAGGCGTCGTTTTGCGTGCAAGCGGAGCCGTCGTTGCACGGTTCGCCATCGCCTTGCGCGACCGCCTTGCACTTGCCGCTCTTGCCGTCGCAGGTCGCCATGGCGCAGACGGTGTCGTCTTTGGGATTGCAGGTCACAATCGTCGCTGGGTTCACTTTGCACACAAACGGCATTTGCCCTTTGGCGCAGTACAAGGTGCCGTTGCACAGGTTGCCGTCCTCGTTTTTGCCACAGTCGCTGTCATTTTGGCACGGACAACTGACCGTGCCCGTCTTGCACGAGCCACCCGCACAAGTTTCGTTTTCCGTGCAGGCATCGCCGTCGTCACACGGCATGGCATTATTGGCGAAAGCACAACCGCTGACTGGGTTGCAAGTATCTGTAGTGCAAATATTTTTGTCGTCGCAGACCAGTGGCGGCCCAGCGGTGCACGTTCCAGTCGCGCAGTGATCACCCGCGGTGCACGGATTGCCATCGGTGCAGGCGATGGCATTGGGCTGGTATTCGCAGCTGCCCTTGGCGCAGAGGTCTGTTGTACACGGATTGTCGTCGTCGCAATTGATAAACTCGTCGATACTGCCGTTGCAGTCGTCGTCCAAGCCGTTGCAAACCTCCGTTTTGGGGACTGTCGCGCTGCACGCACTGAGCATTCCGGTGGCCGCCGTGCAGGTCCGCACACCGACACACGAAATGACCGTTCCATCGGCCAAAGTCGTTGCGCTGGCGCAACTGGTCACGAGGCCCTTGGTAATCGCGGTGTCGCTACAGGTGCAAACGCCCGATTTCGGTAAGCAAAATAAGCCCTTGACCCCATCACTGTCAGTGCCAGCGCCACACTGGTGGCTGGCAGAGCAGTTGCTGTCATCGCTGCAGCCGGACGAGCAGAAAAAGCCCTTGCTGCCCGCGTCGACGTCCGCGCCTGCGCACGACCCGGCTTTGCTCGCCGCCAAGCCACAGGTCGTCGCTGTCGTACACGGGTCGCACAGGTGCGGCCACTTGGGCGCGCACACCGTCTTGTCGTCGTCGGTGCTGACGGTATCCGCGCCCGGCAAGGTGACGCATGCGCTATCCGGTGGGCACGGTTGGCCGCTGAGACAGGGGGCTGCGCACACCGAACCGGCGGCAGTAGGCACACAACCGCTGAGCACTGGGCAATTGGCCTCGGTAAAACAGGCACAGCCTACGGCTCCTGGGCAGGTGCTCGCCGCGCCGTCGGCGGGTCCGCCCTCCTGTTGCGCATCGCTTACCGGTGCCACAGCGTCGTTTTGCTCAGCAGCGTCTGCTGCCGAAGCGCCGCCTTCGGTCGCCGCGCCGCCATCGCCAAACACCAGATCCGAGCTGACGCTGCCGTCGCTAGCGGTGCCAATCGTCGGGGTGCGCTGCACTTCGTCATCGCCACAACCACTGGCTGCAGCGACGACAACAGCGAGGACCAACCAACTCCAACTACATGATCTCATGCAAGTACCGCCACCGCTGGCCATTGCGGCATTATCGGCCCGTAGCCTAATCTGATCGACTTGCGCAGCGCCGTGGGCGCCGCATAATGCACTTATTGCAGAAAAGCTCACGTCTCAGCTACCGGTGGGCGACAATCTTTGGCAAACCATGCCGAAGATGGTCGGCCAGCGTACAGCGGTCTTGCACCAGCGCGATGACAGCAGCCCACAGCGGTGGGCCCAACTCGTCTTGGACGATGCCTAGTTGTAACCACACACAGCCGGGTCGTGGGAGCATGGCCAAGATATCCGGACAATGAGCCATGATATCGCTGGATTTTCTAAAAACATTGACGATGTCCACCGCCTGATCCAGCTCGGCCAGCGTCGCCCGCACGGGTTCACTCCACCACGTCTGACCGACAAAACACGGATTCACCGGCAAAACCCGATAGCCATTGCGAAACAGATAGTCTGGAACATAGCCGGCGGGCCGTTCCAGATCCCAATGCGCACCCAACACCGCAATCGTGCGAGCGTTTCTCAGTAAGGCCACAGCATTGGCGTCGCTCGCGGTCACGGTCGGCAACTTCTAGGACAAATACATGATTTTATTAGCTAAATCATTGCCGGCATTGCGCACCATGAGCACTGCATCTTCCCGCCACGCCTTGCGGCCGAGATCGGACAACTGCTCCCGCTTGGCCTTGAGCGTCGCATCCGATAAGCGCGCTAGGGCCCGATAGGCCTGCGCCCGCACCCCGTCGGTAATATCGGTTGTCATCGCCACAATTTGATCCATGGCGGCCTCTAGGCCCTTGCCGCCGATCTCAGCCAGCGCAATCAGGGCATTTTCGCGCACCGGCGGCTGCGGCGCGGTCAGCGCTTTGGTCACCGTCGTCACCCCATCTTGCTCAAGCGTCACCAACATGCTGATCGCCGCGTCTTGCAACGTGGGGCTACTATTGCCCAAAAACTCGATCAACAGGGCAATCGCCTTCTTGCCTTGGCTCAACAACGCTTGCCGCGCCGCTTGAGCCACCGGTCGATTGCTGTCGCGCGTGGCCAACAGCAGCGACGCCGCGACCTGCGGCAAGGCGGCCTCCGGGCACAGCCGCAAGGCCACACAGGCCTCGCGCTTGACCTGGCCATCGCTATCGCGGGTGGCGACGGCAGCTTGCATGCTCGCCTCGACATCGAGCGGACCCAGCGATGCCAGTCCACGCCAAGCGTTCGCTCGCACTAGAATGCGGCCATCGCGGGTCAGCGCCAAAAGTGCAGATGTTTCAAGCTGTTTAGCCGCTTTCTTGAGCGCGACCTCTTCAGCCAGCTGGTTGTCCATGTTGTCGATCGGCAGCGGTCGCACTTCGATAAACGGCAGCGTGGTCGCCCGCGTGACTTTGGTCACGGCCTGCCGCGCCAGCGTGCGCACGTTCAAGTCCATGTCGCGGCACAACACAATGATAATACGGTGATTATCTTGAAGCGTGTGGGTGCCAGCCTGCATCAACCCGGCCAGCGCGTTGCCGCGCAACCGCGCGTCGGGATGCACAAGTGCCTTGCCCAATGCCGCAATCGCCGGCTCGCCGAGCGCCAGCAAATAGGGCAGCGCCGCGCGGTCCGCTTCGTCGCCGTCACAGCGCAGGCACGGCATGAGCGCAGCAATAGCGTCATTGCCATACCCTTTCATGACCGTAGAAATCTCGGTATTTCCTTTTGGATCAGCAAGTTGGGCGCGAACTAGCGCTGGAATCACCTTGCTGGCCGGTTGGGCGCCCGTCAGCGCCCGCGTCGCCGCCAGCCGCACCGAGGCACTGCTGTCTTTGAGCAGGACCAAAACCGAATCCAAATCCTCAAGCTGCAACGGCCCATGCACCGCCAACGCAGTCACAGAATTGACGCGCACCGCCACTCGACCATCGAGCAAACCTTGGCGCAACAACTCCAGCGGCAGCTTGCCTTTGGCCTTGTTCAGGGCCTCGGCGCTGACCAAGTCGCGTTCAAATCCTTCGACCGGCCACGTAATGGGCTCGCGCGAGGAGATCTTGAAGGTTCGGGAGGCCGCGTCTTTCATCGGGAACTCGATTGCGCGTTCGGGCAGGCAGCGGCAGCGCGCGAGGGCCGGTGCAATGGCGCCGACTGTACACGAGCGCAACGCAACTGACGAGTGGCTTGGGCTGTACTGGGGTGCCAGTGCCCAACTTGCACCCGCGGCGAGTTGTATGTCGTTGCGCTCATCACTGGCGAGTGAGGCGCGCGAAAATCCGTGGTACACTCCGGCGTGGGAGGCGCCAACTTGACGCTAAAATTGCCATGAAACGGCGGATCAAGCTGCCAGCCGGGGCGCCTTCGGGCGCATTTTCGGTGCTTTATGCCGATAAAGCCGATCGTCTGCGTGCGCTACTGGAAATCGCCAAGGCCCTAAACGAAGAGCGCGAGCTCGACCGTCTGCTGCAGCGCATCGTCTCGGAAGCCGCACGGGTCGTTGACGCCGACCGCGGCACCTTGTTTCTAGTCGATAACGATACCAACACGTTGTGGTCCAAAATTGCCCAAGGAGTCGGCGGCGAAATCCGCATTCCGCGCGGCCAAGGCATCGCCGGCTTGGTCGCCGAGTCCGGTACTTTAGTCAATCTTCCCGATGCCTACGCCGATCCGCGCTTTAATCCCGCGGTGGATCACGAGACCGGTTACCACACCCAAACTCTGCTGTGCGTGCCCATGAACAACAGCCGCGGCGACGTGGTTGGGGTGCTGCAGTTGCTCAATAAGTTCGACGGCGTTTTTGATTACGACGACGAAGAGTTGCTGATGGCGCTGGGCGGTCAAGCGGCATCGGCGGTCGAAAATGCGCTGTTGCATGATGAAATTACCCAGCTATTTGAAGGGTTTGTCAACGCGTCGGTGGTTGCGATCGAAGCGCGCGACCCGAGCACCGCGGGTCACAGTGCCCGCGTCGCCAAGTTGACCTTGGGCTTGTGCGATGTGGTCGAATTGCATGGCACACCGAGTTGGCAACGCCAGAAGTTCCTGCCGGCCCAACGCATGGAGTTGCGTTACGCGGCGCTGTTGCACGATTTTGGTAAGGTCGGCGTGCGCGAAGATGTGCTGGTCAAGGCCAACAAGCTGTATCCCAGGCAGTTGGAGTTGGTGCGCATGCGCTTTGCGCTGGCGAAGAAAAGCTTGGAAGTCGAGCACTTACAGGATTGTGTGGCCCTGCTCAAAGCGAGCGCTGCGCCAGACTTGATTGCTCAGCAGGACGTCGATTTTGCGATAAAAGTCGCCGAAATCGATGCTGTCCTTGGCATTGCCGAAGCCGCTAATTATCCAACAGTGCTGCAGGCGGGCAGCTTTGAGGCCTTGCAGCGTGGCGCCGCCATGCAGTTTCCAGCGCCCGACGGCACCCGCCAGCCGTTGCTGACCAGCGCCGAAATCGAGATGCTGTCGATTCCGCGCGGCACGTTGTCGGCAGAAGAGCGGCGCGAAATCGAGAGTCACGTCAGCCACACCTTTAACTTTCTGTCGCAGATTCCGTGGTCGCGCGGTCTGCGGCGGGTGCCCGAAATTGCCCACGGCCATCACGAAAAGCTCAACGGTGGCGGGTATCCACTGGGCTTGCCAGCCACCCAAATTGCCATTGAGCCGCGCATGATGGCGATTGCGGATATTTACGACGCCCTGACAGCGTCAGACCGCCCGTACAAGAAGGTCGTGCCGCACATCAATGCCTTGCGCATCTTAGGCGACGAAGCCGAGTGCGGGGCGTTGGACGGCGAACTTGTGGAGTTATTTTGCCAGGCTCGCGTTCCTGAGTTGGTGTTCGGAACTGCGATTACCGAGGGCCGGCGAATTTCGGGCGTGTTTTGATCGTCGTTTCGGCGCTGCCGAGCCCATTTGGTGGGCCTAATCCGTAAATCTTTGTGAAGGCTTGGGCTCACTAGCCTGCACTTGCACGCGAGCAAGTTCCAGCGCTTGGGGTGTCGCCGCCCCAGCGCATTTTGGGCCTTGCTGGCTATGCTGCGCCTGTGTACCTTGAAAGGAGTGCCGGTGGCGGCGCTGGTGCTATTTTTGTGGCCATCATGCAAGTAACCACCCAAATTGCAAAGGCATTGTTGATTGTCGCTTTGGGCGCATTGGGGCAGTCGTGCGTCGATGGCGGCGGCAGCAGCGGTGCCAGCGGTTCCAGTTTCGCGCTGCCGGGCGCCGCGGCCACCGACAGTATGCCGACCAACCCCTTCCCAGCCGCTGGAACCACCGATAGCATGGGCAGTGACGCCAACAGCGGCGACGGCGGTGCACTTGTCGACACTGTTGGACTCGTTGACACTGGGGCGAAAGACGGCGGCTCTGCCTCCGCTGCCGACAGTGCCGGACCCGTGGACTTGGGCAAGCCAGCGGCCGGCTCCGATCTCGACGGCGACGGCTTTTCGGTGGCGATGGGCGACTGTGACGACAAAAACAAAGCCGTCCACCCCGGCGCGACCGAGTACTGCAACGATATCGACGATGATTGCAATGGGTCGATCGACGACTTTGACGGCGACAACGACGGATTTTTCAAGTGCCCGGGCGCCGGTCAGGACTGCGATGACACAGACGGTTCGGTGTTTCCGGGAGCCAAGTCAGCGTGCGCACCCGGCAAAGACGGCGACTGCGATGGCGTGCCGGACATGGAAGTCGACGTCGATGGCGACGGCTATGCCGTGTGTGATGACTGCGACGACAGCGATCCGACCGTCAATCCCAGCGCCAAACCCGATTGCGGCAGCAAGAAAGACAAGAATTGCGACGGCATGCCCGATAACCTGAGCGACAACGACAAAGACGGCGACCCCTCGTGCACCGACTGCAACGACAAGGATCCCAAGATCTATAAAGCGGCTCTCGAGTTGTGCGACGGCGTCGACCAGGACTGCAACGGCGTCATTGACGACTTGGACTACGACGGCGACGGCTACTGGGCATGCAAAGACGACTGCAACGACAAAGACATCACCATCAATCCCGGTTCAGGGCGCAACTGCAAGAACAACAAGGACAATGACTGCAACGGCAAAATTGACGCCCAAGAGGATGGCGACAAAGACGGGTTTGTGGGCTGCCAAGACTGCAACGATTACAACCCGTTGATCAATCCGGGCGGCATTGAACTGGGCGGCGACAACATTGACAACGACTGCGACGGTCAGACCGACGAAGTGGGCAAAACGTGCGATAAGGCAGGGCTTTCGGACGCAAATCCTCAAGACTTTGCCCTCGCGATCGACCTGTGTGTCGGCGTGCAGCAGAGCACTTTTGTCACGGTGGCGGCGGCCAATGCCAAAGCGATTAAGCAAGTGTTTGGGGCGCCCAATAAGCCGGTCAAAGGCCCCAACATGGTGGTGATGTCGTCCGGTGTCGCCGCTGCGGCCGGTCAAACGGGTTATGTGGTCCCCCAAGGTGGCACCGCGTTTTCCAATTCGTCGCCGTATCCGCCGGTTTCCTGCAAGAATTCAGGGACCGTCTACGATTACACCGAGTGGAAATTGACGCTCAAAGTGCCGGGCAATGCCCAAGCATTCTCATTTGATTTCAACTTTATGAGCGCCGAGTATCCCGAATGGGTGGGTACGCAGTTCAATGACAAGTTTTTGGCGATTTTGGACTCCAAGAACTTCAAAGGCAACGTCAGCTTTGACAGCAAGGGCAGTTGTATCAGCATCAATAACGCGTTGTTCGACGTCTGCCAAGGCTGCCCGTTGGGCGCTGCTGGCCTAAAAGGCACCGGCTACGACAACGGCATTGGCGGCGGCACCGGCTGGTTGACGACCACAGCCCCAGTGACCCCTGGCGAGACCATCACCGTGCGCTACATCATCTTTGACGAAGGCGATCACATCCTCGATTCCGCTGTGATCATTGACAATTTCCGGTGGTTGGCCAAGTCGGCGAGCAATTCGCCCAGCACGGTCAGGCCCGGCGGCGGCTAGGAGCGTGTCGGAGTATTCCGACTCGCTCCTAGCGCCGTCTGGCTAGACGGCGGCAACTGTCTGAAACTGCACGGATTCACTCCGGGCAGTTCTTGGACAGTTGAGATTATCTGAGAAGCTAGGAGCCTGTCAGATCGTAATAGAT
>SHZD01000011.1 GCA_009692465.1 Myxococcales bacterium | reverse complement strand
GCGGCCTCGCTGCGCGGCCCGGCCACGAGTGGAGCCCTTTGCTGTGCCATCGCCGCCGAACGTGCTTGAACGCCAACCCCACCGGCTGGGGCCGCCGAACGACCGTTGGCCGCGGCCGCGGGAGCAGACACAGGACCAGGGGCAGGACCAGGGGCAGGACCAGGGGCAGGACCAGAGGCAGCCGCAGGCACTGGCACCCCCGCAGAATCTGGCCCGGCTGCAGCCTGCATAGGTCCAGGCAACGCGGCCCTGCGCAAACAGGTCGCCACCCAGCGCTTGCCGACCGGCGGCCCGGCCACATCTTGTACGGCCAGCCCAGCCAAGGCGTCACAGCCATAGCGCCACGCACGCGCTACCAGCGTCTTAGTCGCCTCGTTTTGGGTCTCGGGTTGGGCGCTAGTGGAGCCGACCAGCAGACCGATGCGCACGACCGGCGGCGGCAACTGCGCCGCGTCGGCGACCACGACCACTACCACCTTGCGCGATAGGGGCCAGATGCGCTCGCCGGGCCGTTCAGCTTGCAGGGACACGCCACTGCACGCTGCCATGGCCAGCGCTGTCCAAACTGCCAAGAGTTGCAAAAACGCCCGCGCCGGCACAGTCCAGACTTTGGTAACAGCAAGACGGCGGCGCGGCAGCTGCCACAGAGCGATGCGACGGCCGAGTTGGCTCAAGTTGGACATGGGCTGCCTCACCGACTCCAGTATACGGCAGCGTTGAACTGCAAGACATTGAAGCTTTCCGTAAAGTTACGCATAAAGGTCGACTCGATCATCAGGCCCCAGTCGTCGCCGAGCTTGATCCCGCCGGTGCCGCCGACGTTGTGCCAGACGGTGCCACCGCCACCTCCCGTCAGGGCCCGCAATAAGTACTTCGCTGCAGCGTAAACCGTGAGATGCGAACCCACATCATAGCTGCCATACACGGGCACCACCACGTCGATCAAGGTGGGCTTTTGTGCACTAGACTTGCTGGGCGTGCTGGTTGGGCCGGCCGTGCTCGAGGTGGTAGACGCGGCTGCGGAATCTTTGCTGTCGCTGTTGGCCTGCAGGTAGCCGAATCCCAGTCCGGTGGCTACTGCCAACTGGCCATCGTCAAGGAGCTGCCACTTGACGTCGCCACCGCCGGTCCCGATGAGCGTGGCATGGGCGCCAGCATCGATGCCGTCAAGAAGGCCAATGCGGTAGGCGATTTCGCCGTAGGGCAGTGACGCTAAGGCCTTGCCAAGACCTTCGGGCGCACCGGGAAAGGTCGTCATACCGCCACCGACCACGGCCTGGTGGTCGCCGGGGGGCAGCACGCGGGCGGTTTGTAGCGTCGACGCGTTTAGGCAGCCCGCGGCGCTGATCACAACGGCAACGGCGAGCCATTTGGCGACGGGCCAGCCGAGTTTAGCCAGTGCTACGTTTATCGGGCCTCCAGTGGTGGGCGTCCGGTGCCAGTCGTGGCGCCCGTAGCCGGCTAGACCATTCGCCGAGCCAATGCCGCGCTGTGGAGCCAGCGACCAGGCCCTTAATAAAACGTCGTCCGATACACCGGTTGAAACAAGGCTATGTCATGGGCACAGCCGGGATCGATGGCGCAATGAGCACAATCGGGAGCCGCCAATTCCGGGCAGCGCCGCCGGGCACCAAAAAAGAACCAGTCGATGGCGGCAATCGAACACCCACTGAGCCGCGACAACGCCAACACCGCGTCGTAGCACACGGCGCGCACCGCCGATTCTTCCTTGGGGGCCATAAGCTTGCGCGCCGTTAGCTGCGCTCGCAACTCGTCATCGTCGACCCGCACCAGCCCAGTGCGCAGACACGAGCGCATCAGGTGGTAGTCCATAATCGGCGCCAGATCCTCGTCGTCACCCAAGTCCAAAAAGCGCTCGGGGCGCTGACCCAAGGCAATCACCAATAACATCGCCTTTTTGCGCAGCGGATCTTCGCGATAGCCCGGCAAGTGGTCGAGTTTTTGCAACAGCCAGCGCACGGGCCGCGCCTGCTTTTTCGCCTCCGCCAGCAGTCCATCCGGCGACCAGCCCAGTTGCCACATGTCGCGACCGTAAGCCGTTGCCAGCGAGTGGTGGGTCGCCAGCACCGGCAGCGGCGATTGGCCGGCGTCGTCGCGAAAGATGCCGACCGTGTCCTGCCAGCGCAGGTTCATCTGCCCTTGCGGCGATAGAATATCGGGCTGCCGATCCAGCACCCGGCGAAAAGCGGCAAAGCAGTAGTCCGAGCCTTTGAGGCGGGCGCCCTCCCAATCGGCCAAGGTCGAAGTGTGCCACACCCCGTTGTACGGCTGCCAAAAACCAAACTGGTGCTTGATGGCGGCAAACAACCAAGTCACGGTGCGCTGATCGCCAACATCTGGAAAGTATTTACCGGTAAAATCAAAGGGCTTGACGTCATCGCGTTGACGCAGAATTTCGGCGATGCGCGCCACTTGCTCCAAGTCGACGCGCACCCGCTTGTCGGCGACGGTTTGCCAGCGGGCATCGATAGTTTGCCGATTCGATTCCAGTAGATTGGTCATCCCCGGCGCTTCGATAGTCACCGCAGCCACCGCCGCGCCTTGGCGCGCCGCCGCCACCGGATGGGTGCCCGCTGCCAGTCCGGCCAGCATGCCGCCGCACAACGAATCGCCGGCGCCGGTCAGATCCACGGGCTTGGCCGGGCAAATCGGCACCCGCGCACAGTGATCGCCTTGCCACACGTCGGCACCATCAGCGCCGCGCGTCACCACCAAAATCTGGCCCGGTCGCACGATCGGCGGGCTGCCGCCAAACACCAACTCCGCTTCGTGGGCATTGAGAAAAAACACGTCGCAGGCGTCCATCAGCGCGCGCACCGCGTCGGGCGAGCGCAAGGCCATATAGCCGAAAGTGCCAGCCGATATGCGCGCTTTGCTGCGCGGGCGCAGGTAGTCGATAAAGCGCATTTGCAGCGAGGCGTCGGCGATCGCGGCCAAGTGGATAAACTCGGCGCCCAGCAGGTAATCGGGTAGCATTTCAGGGGCTAACGTATCTTCGTTGCCCCAACTGGCGTGGGCCATGCGGGCGTTGCCGGCCTCGTCGTAGACAATGTCAAAATGAGGAATATCCGACAGTTGACAGGGCGGGCCGACCCACTGCACCTTGCTGGCGACGCGTTCAAACAGCTCAGGCAAAGGTTCGGGACGAAAACCGAAAAAGCCGACGTCGCCACCGGCCTTGCGCGCTGCAACCGCAGTAAATAGAGCACCGCCGCCGGGGGTAGTGACCTTGCCGTCGCCGGCCCGCAAAGTGTCGACTGAAGCGCCGCCGATGACCAAAATTTGAGCTGCGCGCGTCATGGCCGCAGCATGGCATGCCGGTGGGCGCGCGACAATTGACCAGCGCAGCGGTCAACGGCCGCAACAGAACCGCGACAATTTGACGGCGACGCCGTTGGGCCGCAAGGTTGCAGCCTGTCCGCAGAGTTGGTGGCGGCGACACAAGGCAGGACCATGCACAGTTCAGGCCGCACCGGCAAACCATGGCGATCGCTGGCGATTGCCGCGGTCACTTGCAGTCTCTTGTCTTATTGCGCAGTTGCGCTGGCAATTGGCGAGCCCGCACCGGCAACTGCAGCCACGGCAACGGCAGCACCAGCCACAGGCGCAGCACCGACAGCGGCGCCAGCATTCGCGGCCGCACCCGCGGCGGCAGCCCCCATCAAAGCCGTGCGGCTGGACAAAGACAGTGTCGGTGGCTCTTGGGCGGAGCGCGGTCAAGCCCTGCTCGGCATTATCGTGCTGATTTTCCTATGCTGGCAGTTTCGCGAACGCCAACCGGGACAAAAGTTTCCGTGGCGGGTGGTGATCGCCGGCACGCTGATGCAGTTGGTGCTTGCGGCGCTGATCCTGCGAACTTCGTCTGCCAAGGGCTTTTTCACCAGCGTCAACAACGCTTTTGTCAGCCTGATGAGTTTTTCCAACGAAGGGGCGCGCTTCTTGTTTGGCAACGCCATGGACGCGCCGTACGCGCTGGTCGCCTTTCAAGTGCTGCCAACGATTATCTTTTTCTCATCGCTTATGACCATTGGCTACCATACCGGGGTGATGGTGAGCATTGTGCGGTTTTTCTCGCGCTACATGGCGCGCTGGATGGGCACCTCGGGGGCGGAATCGCTGAGCACGGTCGGCAATATTTTCTTGGGCCAGACCGAAGCGCCGCTGATGGTCAAGCCGTTCTTGAAGATGGCGACCCGCTCGGAGCTGCACTGCATCATGGTCGGCGGCTTTGGCACCGTGGCGGGTGGGGTGCTGGCGGCCTACGTCGGCATGTTGAACAAGCATTTTCCCGACATCGCCGGGCACTTGTTGACGGCATCGATTATGGCCGCGCCGTGTACGGTGATGGTGTCCAAGTTGCTGGTGCCGGAGACCCAAAAGCCGGTGACTGGCCCCGAGGACGAAATCGAAGTGCCCAAGCTGCACAGCAATGTGCTGGACGCCGCCGCTTCGGGGGCTAGCGAGGGCATGCAGCTGTTGCTCAACGTCGCCGGCATGTTGTTGGCGTTCATCGCGCTGGTGGCCTTGGCCAATGCGCTGCTGGGCTGGGCGCTGGGGTTAGTGGGTATTCAAGGCGTGACTTTGCAAGACATTTTCGGTTGGGGCTTTACCCCGATCGCCTGGCTCATTGGCATTTCGGCCGCCGAGGCCCAAGAGGTCGGCAAGCTGCTGGGCGTCAAGATGGTGGTCAATGAATTCGTAGCCTACTTGGACTTGGCCAAGCAAATGGGCGGGTCCACCCCGATTTCGCCGCGCTCCGCCGTCATCACGGCCTATGCGTTGTGCGGTTTTGCCAACTTCAGCTCGATTGCGATTCAAATCGGCGGCGTGTCGGGGATGGCCCCAGAACGGCGCGCGGATCTGGCCCAATTGGGGTTGCGCGCCATGATCGGCGGCAGCGTAGTCGGATACATGACGGCGGCGCTGGTGGGGTTGATGATCTGAGCGGGGCGATTCTTGGCGCCAACCTAGGAGCCTGTCGGAAATCAATCGGTTGTGAAATGTCTATCAGATTATACACAATGAATCTATTACGATCCAACAGGCTCCTAGCCAGTCCACTATTCTCAACTGTCCGAAACTGCACGGAGTGAATCCGTGCAGTTTCGGACAGTTGCCGCTGTCTAGCCAGACGGCGCTAGGAGCGAGTCGGAATACTCCGACACGCTGCTAGGGACCGATCGTAAATTGCTTATTCGATGCGGATACTTTTGTTGACGCCAGTGGGATCGACGGCAAACAACGCGCCGCCACCTGCATCGAGCGCATACACATAGGTCAACTTGTCGGCGGCCACCAGCGCGGTCGTTTCGCTGCCCAGCGGCGAGACAAACGGCCGACTGCCCGCGGCGACCGTGAACGCCCAGGTCGCCCCGCGCACACTGGGCAGCACTTGCACGGCGACTTTGCCATCGGTCAAGCTGCGGGTGCGACAGCCCGGTTGAATCTGAAGATTCTTGAAGATCGGAGTGTTGACTGGATTAGGCACAAACACCGGATCCAAATTGCCACCGACGTAGGGGCAACTGGCCGGGCGAATCGGCTTGCCACTGGCGTCGCTGCGCAAGATGGGCTCGGGCAAGCGGGCACCGTTCAACTCGTCCACCGGCAGCGCGGCGCACTGGTTGCCGATACGCGAGCGCTTGCTGACGACGCCAGTTCGGGTGCCATGCAGTAGCCAACCGTCGGTCAATACCGCGTAGCTGACCGCGCCGTGCGACCAGCAGCCGGTGTCGAGGGTGGCCAGGGGCGGCTTGACTAGCGCCGGGTCGCCCAGATCGAGGCTGAATTGGTTGGCGGTGGTGACCGCCGTGTCCGCCGTCGCGGTGGCGCTATCCAAAACTAGTGTATCCGCGCCGACTTGCGAAATCTTGACCCGCAGTGGCTGCGCGGCAGCGCACCTCGACCCTGTCGACAGCACCAGCCAATCTCCCGCGACCACCCCCAACTCGCAAAAATCGGCAGTACCGTCGTGCATCACGGTTGGTCCCAGCCAGCGGCCGCTAGTGCGCTGGGTGCCCGGCACGGTGCCCTGATGAATGGCGTACCACAGTTCGCTGCGGTGTTCTAGACTTTGGGCGTTAGGTTGGATGCCGTAGTAGGAAATGCCATCGGGCCGGGCTTGGGCGCGCAGTGGGCCCAAATGCGCCCAGCGCGGCGGAATCGAGGCACCCAAGTCCTGACCGACTCCGCCGACCACTAGCGCAGGTTGGCCTACCGTGGTGGCAGCAGCGGCCTCAGCCACCAACCATTGGATCGACACAACCCCTTGCGTCCCCGCGCTGACTTGAACAGAAGCGAGACCGCCCGGGCTGGTGGCCACTTCAATGAGTTGTGCCACCGCGCTACCGTTGGTTTTGCGCAAGCCCGCCAACGCGGTCGGGCGCTCGCCGGTGGTCAAGCCCAACACGCCATCGCGCTCGTCTAGGCGTGACGCCCGCAAATACGGGGACTTGTCGCCGCGCACGGGCAACAGCAACGTGCCGCTGGCGGTGTCGATAAACAAGACCTCGCGCCGACCTTGATGGGCAACCGCCACCACGTGGTCGTCGGCAGTAGCCGCCAATTGGGCTTGCGGCGAGCGATTGGCGCCGACCTCGGATTGACCGCTGCGACTGCTGCAATGCGGGTCGTCGGTGTCGGTCAGGCCGTCGCCGTCGTCATCGAGGCCATTGGCGCACGCTGTGGCGGCTGCCAGGCTTTCCACCGTCCCCGCAGCGGCTGCTGGCCATTCGGACCCGGCGCTGCAGTCGCCGTCCAACCCATCGATTTTGCCGTCGCCGTCGTTGTCAAAACCGTCAGCGCAAGCCGAATTGTCACTATGCTCACTGGAGTCGGACCAGTCCGCACAACCCTTGTCTTGGACATAATCGGTCTTGCCGTCGCCATCGTCATCGAGGCCATTGCGACAGGTGCTGGTGCCCAAATGGAGGTCGCAGCCGACGTCGGCGGCGTCAAACAGGCCATTGCCGTCGTCGTCTAGGCCGTTGGTGCACAAGGGCGGCGCTTCAGGGTCGGTTTCGCTGGTGTCGCCGTCGCTGTCGCAGCCGCGGTCGGCGCGGTCGATGTGGCCATCACCGTCGTCGTCTAGCCCGTTGCGACAGGCGGTGTCGATGGCGATGACCTGCCCCTTGCCGCCGGTCTCTGGCACCACTCGGTTGACCCAGCTGTGGTGCAAATGGCCGACCCACAGCTCGGCGCGCACCGGCAACCACACTAGCGCGCTGGGACTACCGCCGACTGCCCACACTTGCCATGTCGGCGTCGCTGAAAAGCTGGCAGCCTGTGTCACCCAAATTTGGCCACCAGCGGGATCGGCAACCGCCAAATGTGGCTGACTGATCCCATTGATCTTACGCCCAAATTCTACAATTGCCGCCGGCACAAACGGCAGTGGCGCCACCGCGGCAATCGACAACTTGGCGGTCGGTAGCGCAGTCAAGTCGACGCTAACTACCGCAGGTTGGTTGGTCGCGACCAGCACAAAGGCGCGCTTGAGCACCGCATCCACCGCCATCGCGATGGGCTCGCCGGGCAACGCCAGCCCGGTGATGCCGGGCACTGTCGGATCGGTATCGACAAACATCGCCGACGACGGAGCGCCAATGGCCAGGGTGCCGCGCGAGCCGCCGCCGACCAACGCACGCAGTTGGCCGTCATTTTGGCAACCATTGGGGTGGGTCAAGGTGGTGCCGACGATGCACACCGCGCCCAGCGCCCGCGCCGACGTCAGGCCGTCTAGTATTGGGGCATTGCTGGTAGTACAGGCAGTCAAACCCGCCCAAACCGCTACGCCAAGCACCCATGCGCCATCCACGGCGCTCGGGGCTGGAAGAGTCCCACCGCGTCGGTTCATGGATTGCCTCCAATCAGCCGCACGGCATGGAGGTCGATGGCGCCGTGGGCAATAGGCAGCGCCGCCACCGCGTGCTTGTTGAACAAGCCCGTGTACAGCATCCAGCCGCGCGCTTGACCCGAACCGGTCGGATGGGCGCTGGGGACGTTGACCGCCACCAAGCCAAACGGCGCGTGCGGCAGGGCAATCCGCTGCACAACTGCCTGCAACTGCGGGTTAATCACCCAAATAGCGTCGTCGTTAAAGCAACTGACGTACACCCGTTCGGTGCCAGCGGGCCCGCTTGGCGCCACGGCAACTTCGCTGGGCTGACCGCCCAACGGCAACACATCGACGACTTGGTCGCGTGGCTCTCCGCCAAAATCTTGAGTAATATCAATGGTTATCAGCGCGGCGGGGCTGCGATTGGCCACATATAACCGGCCACCGTCGAGCGACTGGGCCAAGCCGTGGGCGAAATCGCGCAGACTGGCCGCTGGTAGTGCGATCGACTTGGCCGCACGCACGCGATATTCTTTTAGATTTTCAGGATTTTTTTCGACCACCACCGCATACAGACTGGGCGCACGGGCATCCGAAATGTAGGTGCGCCCGCTGCTGACCACGGTCTTGAGCGCCACCAACCCAGCGCCCAAGTTCAGTGAGCCCAGCGGGGCAAATTGACCCTTGGCATCCACAGTCAGCGCGGCGACCCGCCCATCGGCGGCCGCCACCGTCATCACCAGCCATTTGCCATCGAGCCACGGCCGGACTTCAATGCCCATTGGATCGGCGCCGATACTGAGTTTGTCGTTGGTATTGTCCAACGGCGGAAAGTGCTGGCTACAGTGGCCATACAAGTCGTGGGCGCCACAGGCCAATTGCGACGACGCGCCGATCTTGACATCCACTTGGGTCAGGTCATCCGTCTCGCGCGAGGTCATCAGCGCCCGCAGTTGCGGCAAAGTCTGAGTTGTCGAAGCATCGTAGGGCAACTGCAAGGCCGCGCCGCCTACAAAACCGGAAACTTCCAGACCGGTGCCGACGAGTTTTTCGCTGGCGGTGTCGAGTAAGCGGACTTTGCCGGCGCGGTACTTGCGGTCAAAATTGGCGCCCCACACCAGCAGGTGGTTGCCGTCGGGCAGCGGGGTCAGCGCCATCGGGTAGCGCACCGTGGTTTCGCCATCGACCGGCAACCCGGCGTCGTCACCACAGCCGCTGAACAGGCCAAATGTGGCAGCCACAAGCGCCTTTAGGAACTGTGACAATTTAAGTCGATCGATTTGATTTTTGCCGGAGCGGCGAGTCGACTTGCAAAGTCGCGAGCTTGCGACCCACCTAGCAAGCAAATGGAACCCTGTGACAGAACAACTTGTTCTGTCACCGTTCCTTAGCGCGAGGGATTTTCGCCAAAAATCGCGTATTTGTGAGCCTATCATTGGCGCCTACCCTTGCAACCGGCCGAAATCGGCGATCGGCGAAAACAGACCCGCGACCAGCCCGAGCAAGGCCAACCGGTTGCGCCGCAACCCTGCGTCGTCGGTCATCACCATGACCCCGTCAAAAAAGGAGTCGACCTGCGGCCGCAGGTGCGCCAGCGCCTGCAAGGCCGTCGGGTAGTCGGATGCCGCCAGGGCCGCGGCGGTCGTGGCCGACAAGGCTTGCACCTGCGCAAACAGCGCGCGTTCGGCGTCTTTTTCGCACAACTGCTCACTAAACTGCGCACCCAGATCGCCGGCGGTCGCCGACTTTTTGACCAAATTGCCGACCCGCTTGAAGGCCGCGGCTAAGGCGGCAAAGTCAGCATGTTGACGCAGTTGGTGCACAGCCAGCAGCCGCGGCTGCACGCTGTCGACCCGATCGAAACCGGCATCCAGCACCGCTTCGGTGGCATCGACGCCAAACTCGCCACTGAAGTGGGCCGCCAAACGCCCGCGGACAAAGGTGATCACTTGATCGCGCAACGGAGCACCCGCTTTGGCCCGCAGCGATTGCGGCAACTGCGCCAGCGCGACGTCTATGACCAACGCCAAAGAAATCGGCAGCTTGGCCTCAGCCAAGGTGCGCAGCACGCCCAAGGCGGCACGGCGCAGCGAGTACGGGTCTTGGGTACCAGTGGGGTGCAGTCCCAGCGCGAAACAGCCGACAATTGCGTCAATTTTATCAGCGATTGCAACGACTTGTCCGACGACAGAAACAGCGATCGCATCACCGGCAAAGCGCGGCTGATAATGTTCGGCAATGGCGCTGGCCACTTGCGCGGACTCGCCATCTTCACGGGCATAGTAGGCGCCAATCGTGCCCTGCAATTCGGGGAATTCAAACACCATTTTCGTGGTCAGATCGGCCTTGCACAGCTGCGCCGCGCGCTGAACTTGCGCAGCCAGCGCCGGACAGACCTGCATCGCGATGGCCGCGGCGATCGCCTCAATGCGGCCGACACGATCGCCAATAGTGCCCAAACCGGCTAAATAGATGCGGGTATCTAGGTCTTGCCGACGCAGCGCCAGTGGCCGCCGAATGTCTTCGCGGTAAAAGAACTGCGCATCGGCCAACCGCGCCGACACCACCCGCGCGTTGCCTGCCGCCACCACTGCGCGACTGGACTCACTAAGCGTATTGGCGACGGCAATAAAGTGGTGGCTGAGCTTGCCCGCGGCGTCGTTAAGCGTGAACAGCTTTTGATTCTCGCGCAGGGTGGTGAAAATCACTTCAGGCGCAATCTCTAGAAAGTGCTGGGCAAACTCCCCGCGCAGCGGCGCCGGCCATTCGACCAGATACACCACCGTGTGCAGCGTCTGCGGGTCTTGGCGCCAGGTCGCCCCAACCTCGGCAGCCAACTGCCGCAGACCACGCTCAATGATGAGCTGGCGCTCGGCTGGATCGGCGATGACATGGGCAGCGCGCAACCGCGCTTTGTGGTCCTCCAAATCGACGCCGGCTTCGAGCGGCTGGGGGTGGTAAAAGCGATGGCCACCGACCAGTCTGCCGCTCTTAACCCCTGCAAACTCAAAATCAATCTGACGCCCCCCGTGCAGAGCCACCAGCCAATGCAGCGGGCGAATAAACGGCTCGGCTTGGCGGCCCCAGCGCATGCGCTTGGGCACAGGCAGGGTCCGCAGCAGTCTGGGCAGCGCCTCGGCGACCAGATCGGCGGTGGTGCGCCCGGCAATTCGCTTGACTGCGGCTATGTACTGCCCTTTGGCCGTGTCCAGCACGGTCAAGTCGGCGGTGGTCACGCCCTGCCCGCGGGCAAAGCCTTCGGCCGCTTTGGACCACTGCCCGTCGGCGGACTTAGCCACCGCCAGCGCCGGACCCGTGGCCGTTTGCTCGCGGTCGGCTTGCCGCTCGGCCACGGCGTCAAAATGGGCAATTAATCGCCGCGGGGTCGCCAACCACGTACCGGTATTGGCGGCGACGCCCAGCACCTGCGCCAGTTGTTCCACCAGCCACTGGGCCGCGACGGGCACCACGGCGGCCGGAATTTCTTCACTGCCGATTTCAACCAAAAGAGGCAGATTGGCGCTCATGGAGCCACCGCAGTTGCCTTGGTTGCGGCGCGGGTGGCGGCCTTTTCGGCCTCTACGAGCTGCTGTTGAGCGACGGCTTGCAGTTTGCGCTCGCGTTCTAGCAGCCAACCTTGGCGGTCATCCGGCTGGCACAGGGGCAGGCCAAGCTGGTAGCGCAGCGCTTCGTAGCCGTGTGCCACCGCCCGTGACAGGGCGCGGACCCGACCGATGTAGGCCTGACGCTCAGCCACCGAAATCGCCCCGCGGGCGTCGAGTACATTAAAAGCGTGGCTGGCCTTCATGACATAGTCATAGGCGGGCAACACCAAGTCTTTGTTGCACAACTGCAGCGCCGAGCGCTCAAAGTCGTCAAACATGCGCAGGTGCAAGTCGACGTCGGCGTGCTCAAAGTTGTGGGCGCTAAACTGCACTTCGTCTTGGTGATGCACTTGGCCGTAGGTCACCACCCGGCCGTCCGTGGCGGTCGTCCAGTGCAAGTCGTAGACACTATCCACGTTTTGCAGGTACATGGTCAGGCGTTCCAGACCGTAGGTGATCTCGGCGCTGACCACCGGCAGATCCAGACCGCCGCATTGCTGAAAGTACGTAAATTGGGTCACTTCCATGCCGTCGAGCCACACTTCCCAGCCTAGACCCCACGCGCCCAGCGTCGGCGATTCCCAGTCGTCTTCGACAAAGCGAATGTCGTGTTGCAGGGGATCCACGCCGATCGCTCGCAGCGAATCGAGGTACTGATCGAGCACGTCGGTCGGCGACGGCTTGAGCACGACTTGATATTGGTAGTAGTGCTGTAAACGATTAGGGTTTTCGCCATAGCGGCCATCGGTCGGCCGCCGCGACGGCTCGACATAGGCGGCGCTCCACGGCTCAGGTCCAAGCGCGCGCAGAAACGTGCACGGGTTGAAGGTGCCAGCACCCTTTTCAATATCATAGGGTTGCACCAGCAGACAGCCGCGCTCCGCCCAAAACGCGTTCAGGCGCTGGATAACTTGCTGCAATGTCGGCGGGTGTGCGGCTGCCTGAGTGGCAGACTGGTTCGAGATCAACGACATGAGGCCTGCGCTTGCGCGAGCGCCGAGCGGGAATCGTTCGGCGAAAGGGGCGGCAGTCTAGCACGGCGGGTGAGTTGGGGGAACTGGGCTGGATCCCCGCGATTCCCCGCTTTCGGCGCAAGTGGCTTGGTGAAGTCGGCTGGCTTTGAACGTAGCCTTGGAGTTTGTGCTGTCTCCAACCGGACAACGGCCCAGCCGACCGCGGCACGGTCAAGCCCTTTTCAGCGCCAACTCCTGACCTCAATCACAAGCATACTGCCAAAATTGCTGCCACTTAGCGGCCGTCGACTCGCCGTACCCTTGTTCAATCTTGGTCAATTGCCCGGCCTGCGAATAGGTATGCGCAGTAAACGAGTTGCCCGCCGGTTGCTTGGGCGTCTTGACGCTGTGCAGCACTTGCCGCCCGTTGCTGTCAAACTGCCATTGTTCGGTGCTGGAATGAGTGGTGCCAAATTGGTGCGAACGCAGTGCCAAGTGGCCAGCGCTGTCGTAGCCGAACTTTTGCACTAGCGCCTGAGCCGGCGCGCTTGGGGTCACCATCGTTTCATGAATAGGCCGACCTTTGGCGTCAACAGCCCGACTGTAGTTGACCAGTTGCGCAATGACGACTGGCACTTGAGGCGCTTGCAACAGGGTCGGCGCCAGCCACTGCCACGGTTTGTCGCTGCCAAACTGCTGATGGCCGAGCACCCGACCGTTGGCATCGGCGGCCCAAGTCTGAAATTCAATCAGCATATCAACAACCTGCAACTCGCGACGCAGCAACCGGCCAGCGGGGTCGCGCAAGAATCGCAACGTGCGGACAGCCGTTGTCGCCGACGGTGCCAAAACTACGCGGTCGGTGTCCAAGTGTTCGCCATCGAAGGTCCGTAGACGCCATAGCTGGGTGGGCGCTTTGGCCGTCGGTGCCGTCAGTTCGACTTGCAAGTGTTCGGTAATCATGCGGCCTTTTTCGTCATAGTCGACAGTAAACACTGCTGATTTGTGCGGAGCATGAACGGCCAACGCATCCCAATTGGTGCCCGGACCACCGTGACCGTACCAGCTGGCGCCGGAGCCATAGCCATTGTAGTAGCCATATCCGTAGCCATAACCGTAGCCATAACTGTAGCCATACCCATAACCGTAGCCGTAGCCATAGACGTTGCCGGCCTGCGCGTCGGCAGCGCCGCCGCTGGTCGGCTTGACCGGCGCGGTGACGGTGGCCCATGGGCCGGCTAGTGCGTACTCCGTCTCGGGATAGCCGTGACCCACCGCTGACGGCAGCGGCTGGCACAACTCGCGACTGGCAGGCATCGCATCGCTCCACGGCGCACTGCCAGCGATGACCGTCGCACCACAGCCATAGCAGTTGCCTGCGCCACTGGAGCCGGTCGGCGCATCGTAGTCGTCCAACCGCTGATGGATGCCGCCCACCCCTAGCTGGACCGCGACCGTACGCTGGGTCAGTTGCCCGCGTTGGTCCCAACTCCACTGGGCTTGCAGCGACGCTTTGTCGTTGACGCGGCGCTTCACTTGGGTCGGTCGTCCCTGAACGTCGTAACTCCACAGCGCCTGCGCCGCCAACTTGCCGGTGGGGCCCTTGCGGTGCTGGGCGAGCACCAGCCGCTGGTGGCTGTCGTAGTGCCAACTTAGGTCGTCGGTTTGCTGGTTCAGCGCATCGAAGTGGCGGCGCGCGGTCAGGCGATCGCCGTCGAAAGTCTGCTCAACACTCTGACCGTAGGCGGTTTTCTTGCCTGACGGCCCGGCAAAAGTGGTCGCTTCCCACTTGAGCATGTGGCCAGCGGCGTCGATCAACCGCGACTCGCGGTAGTGAACGGCCCCATTGGCATCGCGCTGCACCACCCCGATCGGCCGACCCAAGTGATCCAGAGTATATTCGCTGGACTGCAACACACCGCCCACCTGACTGGCGGCGGTGTAGGTCAGAGTCACTTTGCCGCTGGCATGGCTGAACAAGGTCGAACTGTCGGCGACGCCGTCGGCGTTGGCGTCATCATGCACTGCGACCAGCGGGCAAGAGGTGGCCACCGTTCCCACCGGCAACTGAAGTTCGCCCGGATCCCAGACGATGGCGGTCGGCGCGCAAATCGGTAGCGCGGTAAGTGTGGTGGCAGGCGTGGGGTCCCGAACTGGCTGAGCAGGATCGGTAGACTGTGCCCGGTCATGCAGCGCGGCGCCATGTACGGTGACCGCCAGTTCGTCGCAAGCACAGGTGGAGCTCACGGCCAAAACGCCAAGGGTGATAAAAAGATTGTCCTTCATGGTGGCTCTCCTGCGGGCTAGCTGACCCGCGACCACCGCAGCATACTGGCGCCACTACCACTGTCTATCCGCATGTTATGGACGTGATTGTGCTGATTTTACGAACAATCGAACGGCCGCCCAGGCGTGCGTGGTCGCCGTTTGCTGGGCTACTGCAACGGCAAATTGCGCAACTGTGCAGCCAATTCCAGCAGCGCTTGCCGCCGCGGGTGGTCGCGCCGCCACAGCAGCCGAAAACGGTCGGCCAGCGGCGGCCACTGCGGCAACACCACCCGCAAGTGACCCTGTTGGATATCGACTTGCACCAAATACTGCGGCAACACCGCCACCCCTTTGCCGGCCACCACCCGCTGGGCAATCGCGGCGATCGCCCCCAAGTACTCGTAGCGGGCAAAGCGCCACGGCTGGGTCACCGGCGCCGCGTCGAGCAAGTAGCGAAACAGGGGCAGATCGGCAGTAGCGTCAATCAGCGTATGCTGGGGCGCATCGAGCGGGCCATCGAGCGCCGGCGCGGCGGTGGCGGCGACGGCGACATACGTTTCCTCATGCAGCGGGGCGTGTTCCAAACCCGGCACCGTCAAGCGGGCACTGGAAACTGCCGCGTCCGCGTGGCCGACGACCACTGCGCGAACCAGGTCATCGGTGTCACCAAAGCGCAGATGCAAGGTGCGGTGCGGGTAACCCAGCTGCAGTTGGTCCAGCGCGGGCACCAGCCACGACAGGCCCAGCTCAAAGCGGGTGCCGATGGTCAACTCAAACGGCGGCTGACTGGCAGCGGCGGCCACCGAGCGCAAACCACTGGCGGTGGCCAACAAGATTTCGACTTGCGGCAGCACGCGTTCGCCAGCAGGAGTCAGAGTGATCCGACGGGTGGTGCGCTCAAACAGAGGGGCGCAGAGTTGCTCTTCCAAGCGCCGAATGCGCTCTGAAAATGCAGTCGGGCTCAGGGCCACCACCTTAGCCGCGGCGCGAAAATTCTGGTGGCGGGCGGCGGCGGCAAAGCAACGCAGCGATTCGAGATCTGGCAACGTCATGGCTGGTTGGGCATTTTTGAGGGTCTTGTCCGCAGTTCACTAGCACTTTTAGGATGTTGTCTAATCAGTGCCTACGGATCAGCTACGGATCAGCTACAGATCAAACCGGCTACTTCGCATCCTTGGCGCAGCGAATGCCGATGGTTGGGTTGCCACTGGTGGCTTGCGTCCCTTGCCGATGGGCGACCCGAATATGGCTCACGGTACTGCCAAAATGGCCCCCGCGCACCGCCTTGGTGCCGTCGGCCGCGGTGTTGATCGGGCTGTTTTGGCCGCTGGCCGCGTAAAATCCGGAGTCATAGGTGTCCAACACCCATTCACTGAGGTTGCCGCCCATGTCGCGCACCCCAGACGAGCTGTTATCCGCCGACTGTTGGCCGCAAATCGCGGTGGTGCCCAAGCCGCAGCCGTCACCAGTGACCGCATCTTTCATCACCGTTTGGCCGCAGTTGGCCGGCTTGCTTCCCCATGGAAAGGCCTTGATGCTGGCTTTGCAGGCTGGGAGATCGGCGCTTGAGCACGGGCCGCGGGCGGCCATTTCCCATTCGGCTTCAGTGGTGAGTCGCTTGCCAGCAAAGACACAATACGCTTGCGCAGCAGGCCAGGACACACAGTTGACTGGATGCTTGATCCGCTGCGGGTTGCCCCAATTGCAAGTGGCCGGCACGGTTGCCGGAGCGGTGCACACCCCAGTCTTGACGCACAGCATGTAGTGGGCGACGCTGACTTCAAAACGGTCCACCCAAAACGCGGGCAGCGCAATCAAATGCTGCGGCTGTTCGGCGGCTGTGCAGCCGAATTCGCTAGCTGGGCAACCCATCCACGTCTTCCCAGCGGGCACCAACACCATGGTTTCGGACGACGGGATGCAGGCCCCGGCCGCGCACACTTTGGCGTCGCCGCACGGGGCGCCGTCGATCGTGGGAAGCGCTTTGCAACTGTCTGTAGCAACATCACATTTATCGATTGTGCATGGATTATTGTCGCTACAGGTACCCGGTGCCGGCCCGCACAGGCCCGTCGCCACGGCACACGCGTTGGCCGTGCACACTTTGGTGGACGCCGCACACTTGACCTCGCTGTTGGGCTTAACCTTGCACTGAGCAGGCTGGGCGGCGGTGTCGCAAAAAGGTAATCCATTGCACAAGTTGCCGTCGTCCAAACAGTCGGAGTCGACTTGGCACGCACACAAGTTAGAGCCCGCCTTGCATGCGCCCAGTTGGCAGGTGTCGCCACTGGTACACGGGTCGCCATCGCTGCACGCCGCGTTGTTGGTGGCCAGCTTGGCTGCGCACTGAGCCGTGGCCGGGTTGCAGGTATTCTTGCTGCAACCGGTGTCGCCGGTCTCGCTGCACTTGATCACGGTGCTCGGATTGACTTTGCAAGATCCGCCATCGCAATACAGGGTGCCGTTGCATAAGTCCCCGTCTTCTTTCACCCCACAGTCCGCAGTGGTGCCGCAACTGCACACCGTGGTGCCAGCCAGACAAACGCCTTTGTCGCAATAGTCGCCGGCCGTACACGGGTCGCCATCGGCATCACACTGCTTCTTGGCGCTGGCGACCTGCAGTTGGCATTGGCCGGTCTTGGGGTCACATACGTTGGCTTGGCATTGCCCGTTGGCCGCCGTGGGGCACACTTGGACCGACTTGGGGTTGACCACGCATTTCTGGGTCGATTTTTGACAATACAGCGCGCCGTTGCACAGATTGCCGTCTTCGACCTTGGCGCAGTCGGTGTCGACGCTACACGAGCAAATATTGGCACCCGCGATGCACACGCCCGCTTTGCACGAGCCTTTCTCTTTGCAGGCACTGCTGTCGCCACAATCGCTGCCCTCGACCACCGCGGCTTGCTTGCACAGGCCGCTCTTGATTTCACAGGTGTTTTTGGTGCACTGGCTATCGTCGCCACTGGGGCACACCACGATTGTGGCCGGATTGGTCTTGCAGGTTCCGGCTGCGATGTCGCAGTACAAGGTGCCATTGCATAAATTGGCGTCTTCTTGAGGCTTGCACTCCGCATCGGACTTGCACTGGCATTTGGAGGCCGAAGCGGTACACAGACCGGCTTTGCACACATCGGAAAGCGTACATTCGTCGTCGTCGTCGCACAGCATGTTGTCTTTGACGGTGGTCATCTCGCACAGGCCGGTCTTGAGTTGGCAGGTGTTTTTGACGCAAGCCGTGTCGTCGACGCTGGGGCAACTCACCGTGGTGGCTGGGTTCACTTTGCATTTGTGCTCAACAGGATTGCAGTACATGGTGCCATTGCACTGGTTGCCGTCCTCTTTCTTGGCACAATCGCTATCGAGCAGGCACTCGCAAGTCACGGTGCCGTTCTTGCATTGGCCAGTCTTGCAGGCATCGCCGACCGTGCAGTCAATGCCATCGGAGCACAATGTACCGTCCGCGGCTGCGGTTGCGGTGCAGGTGCCGGCTAGGCAGGCGGCTTGCAGGCACGGCAGTGCGGGCGCCGGGCATTGACCGGCATTTTGACAACCGGCGTCGGCACCGCCGGTGTCGCTGATCGCGGTGTCAACGCCCAGTTCAGCAGTTACCGCATCGACCGCCGGTGTCGCGTCGGCTGTCACCTCGGCCAGCGCTACGTCGTTTGCAGAAAATGCCTGTGGATCTGGGATGTTTGGCACGCAGGCCGTCAGGCTAACTAGCGCCAACATCCGAAAATTATGAACAATCATCAAGACAAGCGCTCCTTAACCCGGCCAATTGTAACCGCGGCAGCAGGCCGACGCCAGCCATTGAGCGCCAGCGGCCGACGGTGCACAATAGGCCGGTCGAGGCCTTCGAAAGGACGATGGCGCGGGCAAGGTGGTGCATGACCCAGGCCGATAGCCCAACGCCAGCCGCCAGCCCCATAGTCGAGCGATTGTGCCCGACTTGTGGCCGCCGCACTCCGGCGGTGCAATGCCCGAACGACGGTGCTCAAACGATCCAATTGCGCGGTTTTGGCCGCGATCCGCGCAACTACAAGGCCGATGACCTGATCGCTGGCCGCTACCGGGTGACCGGGGTGCTCGGCTCGGGCGGCATGGCGGCGGTCTACGCTGCCGAACATACCAGCACCCATCAGAATGTGGCGATAAAACTGATGGCCGCCGAGCTCGGTGACGACGGCGATGTGGCCATGCGCCGGTTTTTTCGCGAGGCCAGAGTCACGGCAACGCTTCAACATGCTAATACTGTTCGTGTTTTTGACGTAGGGCAAGACGAACAGGGCCCATTGTATATGGCGATGGAGCTGATCAGCGGTCCAACCCTGTTGGCCGAACTGCGTGACCGCATTGGCCAAAATCGCCTGATGAGCCAGGCGCTGGTCTGCGACATTGGCATTCAAATTCTCGATAGCCTGATCGAAGCCCACGCCCACCAATTGGTGCACCGCGATCTCAAGCCCGCCAACCTGATCCTGATGACGACTGACGACGGCCACCCGCACGTCAAGGTGCTCGATTTTGGCATTGCCCGCACCCTCGATTCGTCGTTGACAGCGACCGGCGCAGCGCCCGGCACCCCTGCTTACATGAGCCCAGAACAGTGCAAGGGCGAGCAGGTGGATGGTCGCAGCGATCTGTATTCGCTAGCGATTGTCTTGTTTGTGTGCGTGACTGGCCGCTTGCCCTTCGATTTTAAAGATCCGATGCGGGTGATGCAGGCCCATGTCACCGCGCCGCCGCCCGATCCACGCCCGTTGTGCGCCTCCGAATTGAGTGACGATTTTGTGCAGGTGCTGCTGCGCGGGCTGGCCAAAAAACCTGGCGAGCGGTTTTCCGGAGCAGCCGCGATGCGGGACGCGCTGGTGGCCGTTGCCGCAGGGCAGCCCCTGCCCGAAGACGTCGGCGAACCGGCGGTGCTGGCCGACGATTCAACCCAGACCTTTGCGGTCGGTGGGCCAGCACAGGGTGGCCAGTCCGCTCGGTGCATGCCTAGCGAAATGGTGTCGGCGCTCATTGTAGCCGCGGTTCCAGTTGTTGGCAGCGGACCCAATGCCAGTGTGGCGGCGCCGACCAGTACGGTGAGCCCACCCGCACCCATCTTGTCTGGCGTACATGCCGATGTAACCCCGCAACTGGCCGCTGCGCCCGGCTCGGCTCTGAGCGGTGCCACGGCGACGGTGGCGCCGACTTCGGCAGCCATGGCCGGGCAAGCGCCAGCTTGGGCACCGCGGGCAGCGTTCGCCCTAGTGGCCGTTGCTGCTGTGGCTGCCGCGGCTGTCGTGTGGTGGCCCACACCGCCACCGCTGGCGGCGGTTAGCCCAAAGGCGGAACCGCCAGCCGCGGTTGACCCTGTTGCTGACTTGTTGAGTAAAGCGCGCCAGCGTCAGGCCGTCGATCCGGTGGGCGCCCTCAAGCTGGCGGAAGCGGCACTGGCGATCGATCCAGCCAACACGCAAGCCCGCGAGTTAGTCGATCAATTGTCAAAATCGACTCGACCGACTGCTGCAACCAACGCTGCGGACGTGGTGGCAACCTTGCCGACGGCCGCGATTGGACCGGCGACCGCAGGGACGACGTCACCGGCCGCCGCCACCGCTGGTCATCGCATTTCGGCCCCTAAACCCAGTGCCGCGCCAAGGGTCGACGTCGCCAAACCTGGCCCTGCGGCGGCTAAGCCAAAGAGCGCCAAGCCAACGTTGGGGCCAGCGTTGATGGACTAGTAGGCGAAACCCGAAGTTCACTCCGGGATGTTGTTGAGAAAGGCAAGGCAATTATCCATGCGATTTGGCCTACTAGCTGCCCGACCGGACCACGGGGCGCGCCGCCCCCTCGCGCGGTCATCCGCGCTCACTCCGGCGCCAGACCGCAGACGCGAGCGTGGCGACCCACTGAGCAAGCACGAGATCGGCGGTCCGGCATCTGATGCCGGACTTCGGCGATCGAGTATAGCCTGTGGGCTGGGTTTCTGTGGAGCCAGCGCCGACGGCGGATCCTGGTCGAACTGCATATTTTTGTTTGGAAATTTTCCAACGTGCTGAACAAAACTGCAGCGCTAGAACCTGAGCGTCAGGGCCAACCCATCGGCAGCCGGCGCTACCCCCACGCTTGAGCGGCTGTCCAGCACCAACCACGCGCCAACGCCGCCACCGACGGCGCCGAGCAGCATCAACACGCCGCCCAACGCCTGAACGCTGACCGCGGCCTTGCGCACGTCGAGCGCCGTTTCGCGGTCGATGCCGACGATCTTGCCGCTGGCATCTTTGGTGTCCAGATCGCGCTGCAAATGGGTGCCGGCCCAAACCCCAGATAGCACCAACCAACCGCCGATGCCAACCAGCACCGCCCCACCGGCAGCAGTTACCAGACCCCCGGTCTTCTTCAGACTCGAACTGTCGCTGCTACTTGAATTCAGCTTGGTATGCAGCTCTTTTTGGGCCGCCACCCGTGCCGCTTCGGTGCGAGCCGCCTCCTGATGCTGGTCGTGCAACTGCTGGCGCTCTTGGGCCAACTTGGCTTGCTCTTGGCGCATATCGTCCAGCGCCTTTTGGCGGGCCACTTCATCGGTGGAGATTCGTCGAACTTCCTCTTGAAATCTCATAGCCTTACCACGTTGCGAGTGATCGGCCGGGGCCACTCGAACGAACTCGGCGTACGACTTCTCGGCCTCCGCCCAGCGCGCGGCCCGGTGCCAACAGCGGGCGGCACTATACAAGTACCCGCTTTCTTTTGGAAAACTCTGCCAAGCCTGCATGTACATCTCGGCGGCGACCACAAATTCGCCGACGTCGGCCTTTTTCTTAGCCACCACCGACAGCGCCGCGGCTTCTTCTTCGTTGCTCAGATGGGTGTCCGCAGCGTGGCTCGGCGCGGCCACCAACCCACGGCCCACCAGCGCCGCCGCCAGCACCACCCGCAGCGTCCAGCGCACGGCCCAAGGCAGCACCCAACCCATGCGGGTATCCATCGGCTCAGTCATCGATCATCCTTGGCTGCAAGCGCGGGCGATCCGGGGCTTCGACCTGCGCCCTGGGTTTGGCGGGTTTGGTCCTGATCGCCGCGATGGGCCGCCGGCCCGGACTGCCAACTGCGTCTACAGCGACGGTAGCTGATCCTGCACTGGCGAGTGGCATTGGGGCAAGTGGTATTGGGGTAAGCGCAGGCACCGGTTTGGGCGCGGCGACGCTAGGTCCGGCCACCGGCGCTTGGACGACCGGCTCTTGCTTGGCGGCCACCGGTCGTTCAGCAGCTGCCGCAGGCCCGCCGCTGACCGGTGTGGGCTCCCTAGCACGCTGCCCCGTTTGAGTGACCACCCACAAGGCAATGGCGATCACGGCCAAGCTCGCGGCAGTGGCGACACCGAGCCACAGCGGCGAGAATCCCCCGCGGGCAGACGGCTGCGGTGAGCCTGCGGCAAGTCCAACGGCTGGCGCGGTGAAGGGCGCCGATGCCGCCGCCAACCTTGCCCCGTCCGGCAGGGTGCGCGGATCCGCCAGCGCCCCAAGGTCGGCGCGGGTGGCGGCCGCCACCGCCAGTGCTGGGGCCAGCTGGTCCAGCGTAGGCTGACCGAAATCCGACACGATGGCCGCGGCTAACTGCCTCGAGTCGGCCTGCGCCACCCCCACTTGTCCGGCTTGGAAAGGAACGGTGGCGGCGTCAATGACCCGCGCCAAAACTGCGCCCAGCTGCCGGTCGACCGTCCCTCTGGCAGCGCGATGGCCCATTTGAGTCGGAGCGGACGCTAGCCCTGGGCTAACAAAGGCCTGCAGCGCCTTGCGCATGGTGGCGGCATCGGCAAAACGGTCGGCTTTGTCCTTGGCCAACCCCTGCAGAATCAACTGACAAAACGCGGGCGGCAACTCTTGCGGAGCCACACGGCACGGGTCAGGCGGCGCTTGGTGCGCGTGCTTGTACAGCAGTGTCAGCGCTACCCGATCTTCAAATGGCAAACGCAAGGTCACACAGCGAAACAAGATCACCGCAACGGTGTACAAATCACTGCGCGCGTCGATGGTCGCGGCCAGACACTGCTCAGGACTCATGTACGCCGGAGTCCCGACTGTTGCCGACTCTGGGGGCAACTGAGAATCCACCGCCAGCGAACAGCCAAAATCGAGCACCTTAACCTGATCGGGCAGTCTGGGCACCCGGTGCAGCATGATGTTGGCCGGCTTCAAGTCGCGGTGAACCAAACCCGCGCGGTGCGCTTCGGCCAAGCTGCGCAAAATGGCCCCGCCTAGCTCGACCGCTTCAGGGACGGTCAGCGGCCTGCGGCGCTGGGTCAAGCCTTGGAGCACCTGCTCCAGCGTCGGTCCGCGCAGCATTTCCATGACCATATACAGCGGCCCGCTGCCGTCACGGCCGGCATCAAACACCCGAACCGTATTGGCGTGGGCCAACTTGGCCGTGATGCGGGCCTCGCGAAAAAACCGCTCGACCGCGATGGCGTCGTGCGGCGGAGCGGACATCATCTTGATCGCCATCGGCTGGCCGGTGCCCAAGTGCTCAGCGGCATAGACGGCGCCAAAGCCGCCGCGACCCAACACGCCGGTAATCCGGTAGCGGTCGGCCACCGCATCGCCGGGCAGGTAGCTGAGAGCGTCCTTGTTCACCGAAAAATCCAAGCGAATTGCGCAAAATGTCTAATATTCACAGGCACGAACACCGGTAGCGCTCAATTGCACCAGCCAGCCTTGACTCTTGGCGCCGGTGGCGGCGACCGTGCCGAGGGCTAAAAAGCCAGTCTTGTACGGCGCGATGGCGGAAACCACCTGCTTGCCGGACACGCCTTGCTGTGCAGCGCTAGCCATCGGCTGGCTAAGCGCCTGATTCCAGCGCACAAACCAAGCGCAGGTTGTCAAGGACTTGCTGACCACTTGGGGTTGTTCGGCACCACCGACGGCCACCAGCGAACCGTCTGCTAAAGTCGTTGCCGCGTTGTAGATGCGAGTGCCAAGGGCAGTTTCAAACACCACCGCGCTGGCTGCGCCATCGGTGTCCAGTTTGGCCAGCCAGCTTTGGGCGCCGGCCGGGGTGGTCTGCCAACCGACAACCGTTGCCCCGGTTGAGGTGGCCACGATGGCGGTGGCCGTGGCGAACGGGATGCCGATGACGGTAGACCATTTGGTCTGAAGCGTTGCGCTGTCGATGGCCGCAACTGTGGGTTGGCTGTCGCCATTGCCGTCCACGCTTAAGCCAGCCACATACAGGACTTTGGCCGCCGCGGGCCCCAGCGCTGCCGCTTGCCACTCGATGCTTTTTCCGATTTCTCCCTGCGTGGTCGACAGGCCCATGACACCATTTTTGACGTCAGCAACCCAGCCGGTGGCATCGGCGTAGCCAAACGCCAGCGCGCCGGTCGCCGTCACGACTGCCCCAGCGAAGCCTTCGTCGCCGGGTCCCCCATGCGCGACGTTGGAAACCACGACACCACTTTTGTCCACTCCGACCAACCATGCCTGCTTGCCCTTGCTGTTCAATTTATCGGTGGTCCAGCCGACTGCCAGCAACTTGCCGCTGCCGATATCGGCGACGCCCAGCAGGGCGTCGTCGTTTTGCGGGCCGCCTAGAACTTGAAGGGTTTGGGTCGTCTTGCCGCCGTCAATCCGCACCACAAAAGCGTCGGACGTGGGCCCAGGATTGAGCTCGCCGACCGCGAAGACGTGGGCGCCGGCCCACACCATGCCGTGCGCCACCACATCGTTACCTGAACTGGCAATCACGGCACCCAAGGCTTTGCAGTCGCCACACAGCCCCATTTTGCAAGTCGAAATCTCGACGGCGCCACAGGGGCTCGGTTTGGGTTCACCAACGCAACCCAAATCGGCGACACAACTGGCGTCGATGCACGGGTTGGCGTTGTTGCACATGCCGGGTTTTGAACAGCCTTTGGCTGGATCGCACAGTGCTCCACACTCGCACTGGACAATGAGGCCCTCACAGGTGCCGTTCTGGCAGCCGTCACTTTCAGTGCACAAGTTGCCATCGTCGCACGCGGTCTTGGTGGTCACGGGCTCATGGATACAGGCCGACGATCCGCATAAATCGGCGGTGCAGGGGTTGGCGTCGTCGCAGCTGCCGACGCCCTTGCACAGCCCAGTGTTACAGGCGTCCTTGCTGGTGCAGGCATTGCCATCGGTGCACGCACCGCCGTCGGCGATCGGCGCGTAAACACAACCGATTGTCGGGCTGCAACTATCGGCAGTACAAGGATCTTTATCCGTGCATGTCCCGATTTTGCCATTGCACTTGCCGACGCCGCAGGTGTCGAAGATGGCGCACGCATTGCTGTCATCACAAGGGGTTGGGGCTGCCGGTGCGTACACGCAAGTGCCACCAGTGCAGCTATCAAGGGTGCAGACCACGCCGTCGTTGCACACCACCAGTTGACTGGCGACACACGTACCAGCTGCGCACTTGGATTGGGTACTGCATTTGTCCTTGTCGTCACAGGCGGTGCCGTCCTGAGCCAAGTCAGCTTGGCCAAAACACAAACCGCTTTTGGCCTCGCACGCGCTCTGTTGGCACGGCACCAACGGCTTGGGGCACACCACCGGGGTCGGATTGGGTTTGCACACATGAGGCAACACTTTGACATCACAAATCATAGTCCCGTTGCACAGGTTGCCGTCGTCGAACGTTGCGCAGTCACCGTCGTCTTGGCAACCGCAGATGGGGCTGCCCGCGCACTGCCCTTGGCCGCACACGTCGCTGACGCTGCACGGGTCGCCGTCGTCACATAGGCTGCCGTCGCCCAACGGCCCGACCACACACTGGCCAGTTTTGGCCTGGCACAAGTTCTTGATACAGAGCATGTTTTTGTCGGCTGCGCAGCTGATGACGGTCGCCGGGTTCAGCTTGCACAGGAACGGCGCCGCGCTCTTGTCGCAATGCAAAGTCCCGTTGCACAGGTTGCCGTCCTCGTACTTGGCGCAATTGGCGTCACTGGTGCACTGACAGGTGTTGGGGCCAATCTGGCACACGCCCAAGTTGCAGCTATCGCCACTGGTGCAGACGTCGCCGTCGCCGTCGCAGGTTTGGCCCTGATGGACTGAAGTTTTTTGGCATTTGCCGCTAGCGGCGACGCACAAGTTTTCCAAGCACGCCGTGTCATCGACGGTCTGGCACACGGTCAGGGTTGCGGGATTGACATTGCACACAAACGGTTGCGCGCTCTTTTCGCAGTACAACGTGCCATTGCACAGGTTGCCGTCCTCTTGTTTGCCACAATCTGCAGAGATTTCGCACTTGCACTGATTTGGCCCGGCAGTGCACACGCCCCCTTTGCAGGCATCGCCGGTGGTACAGGCAAAGTCGTCGGCGTCGCACAGGGTGCCGTTGGCGGTGGGGACCATCTTGCAGGTGCCCGCCTTGGGGTCGCAGGCATTGGTGGCGCACACCGTGTCGTTGCCGTCGCCGCACTGCACGACGGTGGATGGATTGATCTCACATGAAAACGGCAACTTGGCCTTACTGCAGTACAAGGTACCATTGCACAGGTTGGCGTCTTCAAAGCTGGCACATTCCTTGTCTTCAGTGCACTTGCAGGTGTTGGCCCCGGCCATGCACGCGCCGTCTTGGCAGTGGTCACCGGTAGTGCACAAGTTGTTATCATCGCAGCTAATAGTCACTAAACTATTGCTAATTTTGCACTTTCCGTCGGTCTTGTTGCAGGAATTGCTGTGGCAAGCGGTGTCGTCGCCGGTCGGGCACTTGACGACGGTCGCCGGATTGATCTTGCAACCCGACAGGGTTGCGGCCAAGTCGCAGTACAACGTGCCGTTGCAAAAATCGCCGGCTTCGTGAGCGGCGCAGTCGGCCTTGCTGGTGCACGGGCACACGTTGAGCCCGGCTTTGCAGGTTCCATTGGCGCAAAAGTCAGCGTTACTGCAGGCATCGCTGTCATCGCACGGGCTGCCGTCGGCGGCCAGTTGAACAGTACATTGGCCACTGCTCGGGATGCACACGTGTTTGGCACACAGGGTGTCTAGGCCGGTCGGGCAGGTGACCTGGGTGGCCGGATTGGTCTTGCACACAAAGGGAAACGCTTCTTTAGTGCAGTACTGGGTGCCGTTGCACAGATTGCCATCGTCCGCGCAGTCGGCGTCGGCCAAACACTGGCAAATCGCTTTACCCGACACGCACTTGCCGGCCTGACATTGATCATTGGCGGTACACGGGCTGCCGTCGTCGCAGCCCAGAGGTTGGCTGGCGCTGCTGCTCAGCGGCGAGACCACGCACGCGCCAGTCTTGGGGTCGCAGGCGGTCGCCGCACACGGATCGGTGGATGGCGCACAGGTCACAGCGGTCTTGAAATTGGGCTTGCATACCCCGTTTTGGCTGGCCAAGTCGCAATATAGCGTGCCGTTGCACAAGTTGCCGTCGTCCTTGGCTGCGCAGTCGCTATCGGTCTTGCACCCGCAGATTGGGTGGCCGCCGCCGCACTGGCCGGTGGTGCAGGTTTCTTGGCCGGTACAGGCTTGGCCGTCGTCGCAGGCGCTGCCGTCGGGTTGTCGTTGCCAGCGTCGTCGCCGCACGGGGCTACTTCGAAGGCAATTTGAATCTCGCCGCCGCCACAGGCCGCCGCAATAAGCAGCAAGCCAGCCGCGCAGGACCAAGCACAGCGACCGCCGCAGGCCCAAGCACAGCGACCGCCGCAGGCCCAAGCACAGCGACCGCCGCAGGCCCAAGCACAGCGACCGCCGCAGGCCCAAGCACAGCGACCGCCGCAGGCCAAAACCACGCGACTGGTGCCGCTCCCAAACGGGCAATAATTAGGCAACTGCATGCAAACTAGGTCCAACCTACAGTGGCGGCCACCATAGCGGATTTTGGCGCAAGCGGGCAATTGTGCAGACGTAGCGATTCCGGCGCTCAAGCTGCCACTGCTGCCAACTGCTATCCGCGAGGGCCAGCGCAGTTCTGCTCTTGCACCTCGGCCGCCAAACCGGCACCCTAGCGACCGGAGGTCCGCGATGAAACCCAAGATTTTCATTCTAGTGTCCGGCGGGTCGCTACTGTTGTCGGCGCCCGCGGTGGCCGAACAGCGGCTGCCGTTGGCGCGGGCGGTCCAGCAGGCTCAAGTGGTTGCGATTGTGCAAGTCAATGATCCCAGTGCAGAACAGACGGCTGTTGCTGGTTCCGGTGCGGGGGTGGCGGGGTACTACCGCCATCGCTGGCGCTTGACGGTGGTGCGAGTGCTGCAACGGACGCTCAAGGTGGCGCCGACGGCTGGATCCGCCCTGCTCGTCGATCAGTTCAGGTGGCGGGCGGATTTGGCCGAACACCTGCGGTGCCAGGGCAAACAGTGTCACTGGCCCGAAAAGCCAATGCTAGATACGCAGTTGAGTCGGCCGCCGCGGGCTGGCCAGCAGGTATTGGCGCTGCTCAGACAGACCGCCGATGGCTGGCAATTGGCCGTCGATGCTGGGTTTGACCACCCCGAACGCGCTGCCGAATTGGCAAATCCGCCCGCCGCCAAAGCCGGTCGAGGTGGCCAATGAACCGCGTCCTGCTCGCCCTAGTCGCGCTGACCTTAGTGAGCCTGCCGCGCGCTCAGCCCAGCTGGGCCAAAACGACGGTCTGCGCTGGCCCCGTCACCGTCGACGGCAACGACGTCTCCTACTGGCAGGGCACGATCAACTGGGTAGGGCTCAAAGCAGCCGGGCGCAAGTTCGTGATCATGCGGGTCGCCCACGCTCTGGCCTTTGACACCAAGTTCGACTTCAACTGGAAAAGCTGCCACGACCAAGGTCTGCATTGCGGGGTCTACCTGTACTTTGAGCCCAATGTCGACCCGATTGCCCAAGCCAACTTGCTGCTGACCAAGATGGGCCCGCTCGGCCCCGGTGACCTGCCACCGGTCGCCGACGTCGAAAGCACCGGCGGCGGCATGGCGCCCACCGCGATCGCAGCGGCGGTCAAAAAATTCATCGATCATGTGGAGGCCAAGATCGGCCGCAAGCCGATGATCTACTCCGGCGGCTACTTTTGGGAGGACAACGTCAAATCGACGGCCTTTGTCGATTACCCGTTGTGGCACCCGCAATACTGTACCAATTGCTGCCCTAACATCGCAAACCCGTGGAAAAAATGGTACTTTTGGCAGTACTCGAGCACCGGCAAAGTCGGCGGCATCACCGGCAACGTCGACATGAACTACTGGAACGGCTCATTGACAGCGCTGGGCGATTGGGCGGTCAAATCGTCAACGCCACCACCGACTTGCACTTTGCATTGCGAAGGCGCCACCCTGATCCAAGCCAATTGTAGCCAGAGCACCTGCGGCGTCGACACCGGCTGCGTAGTCGACGACTTGGGCGGTCGCTGCGTGTCCAAGTACTGCCCGGCCAAGGGCGATAAGCAAGTGTGCGTGCCATCGACCGGCAATGCGTTGGTCGGCACCTGCAAGAATGGGGCGTTGGCCACCGGCGATTGCAGCAAATACGGGGCATTTTGCTCCACCGCCGCCGCCGCTCAGGCCAAGTGCGTTTCGGCATTTTGCGCGGCCTCGCCGACCGAAAAACCAGTCGCCAAGGACGTGTGTCTGCCCGACGGCAAGCGCTACGCCTGCACCAGTGTCGGCGACATCAGTGAAAAGCCGTGCGCCGCCCAAAGTGTGTGCAAGATGCAAAACGGCGCCGTGCTGTGCGAAGCCGTCACCTGCGATCCACACTGCGAAGGTGGGGTCTTGGTGGTCGGCAACTGCAGCAAGACGGACTGTGGCGCGCTGGCTGAACCGCAAAAGGGCTCTTGCGTTGCCGATAGTTTGGGCGCGCGCTGCGTGTCCGCCTATTGCCCGGCCAAAGGCAGCGCCACCGCCTGCACCAAAGACGGCGACGGCGTGGTCAATTGCAGTGACGGCAGCGCCATAGCCAGCATCTGCCTCGCCGGCGAACAAGTGTGCGCCGCCAAAGCCATCAGTGGCGCCGCCTGTGCCGACAAAGTATGTGTGCCGATTGCTAATTTGCCACCGCTCGCTGGCCAGACGTGCTTACCCGGCAACACGATCTTGACCTGTTCCGGTAAAGGCATGGCTTCTTTGCTGGCCTGTCCCGCCGGCCAAGGCTGTGCGCCCGGCGCCGCCATCGCCCAATGCGAAGCGCTCAAACCGCCAGCAGCCGATGCGGGCACAGCTGACGTTGGACAAGCCGACGCCGGCTCGGTGCCAGATGGCGCCAATCCTGTCGATGATTCTGCAGTTGCAACCGACGCCGGAATTGCAACCGACGCCGGAATTGCAACCGACGCCGGAATTGCAACCGACGCCGGAATTGCAACCGACGCCGAGTCTGAACCAGATGAGGCCAGTGCGGATGCAGCGACCAACCCCAAGGACGTGCAATTGGTCCAAGACACCAAAAGCCAAGCAGCGGACAGCACCACAGCCAGCCCCGACACTGCCGAAAACGTTGTTGATTTAGATACAATTGTCGGTACCGGGATTGGCGCCGAAGGTGGCAGCGAAACCAGCACCGGGGTCGCCTCCCAACCGCCGAAGCAGGGCGGCCTGTGCTCGGCGGGCTCAGGCAGCACCGGCAATGGCTGGGTCTTGGTGTTTTTGGCGCTGGCCAGCGCTGAATGCGTGCGCCGACGCCGCGCGATCTTGGTAACGGACTAGGAGCCTGTCGGAAATCAAACGCATTTTGAATTCCTATCCGGTTATACACAATGAATCTATTACGATCCAACAGTCTCCTAGCCATTCAGATATTCTCAACTGTCCAAGAACTGCCCGGAGAACTGGCCCAATCAAATTCGTGCAGTTTTGGATAGTTGCCGCCGTCTAGCCAGACGGCGCTAGGAGCGAGTCGGAATACTCCGACACGCTCCTAGCGCTTCGCAACCGCCAGTTGTGGCAGCGGCGCAAAGGCCAACTTGCGCGGTTTAGTCTCGCGTTTGTTCGGCGAATCGACCATCACGGTCACCACCGGCCCGCCCCAATTCGTGGGCAGCACATTGTGCCAACCAGCGGGGACGGCAGGCGTTGCCCACGCGAAAATCCACGCAGCGTCAGCCGGGCTCAAGTTGATGCAACCATGGGACTTTTCGATGCCAAACTGATCGTGCCAGTAGGCGCCGTGCAAGGCCCGACCGCCGTCAAAGTGCATCACATACGGCACTTCTTCGGCGTAGTAGTCATCCCAAGGCTTGCCGCGCATCGAACCGTGCACGGTCTTGCCATACAACTCAAAGCGACCGGTGTGGGTGCGCGTCGACGCCCGACCACTCTTGCCGGTCGAAACCAGAGTCGCGTACACCATCTTGTCGCCCTCGTAAGCGCTGATGAACTGCTGACCCAAATCGACATGCAGCCAGCGATCGCTCGTGCTCACCCCTTGGGGCCGTTCGACCGCATTGACGATGCGCACCAGACTTTTGGGCAGCCAGCCACCTTTGACTTCGACTTTGTCGCCGCGCAGGCCATGGACCGGCAACCGATCGTAGCGAGCGTGCCACGTAATCTGGTCGGCAATTTTGGGCGGCTTGCGTTGACCGGGCAGTCGCAGCGCGACTTTGCGCCGCACAAAGGCCAGCGGCGTCTCGGGATCTTTTTGGCCGACAAAGGTGCTTGGAGTGAACAGCTTGAGGTCGGCCTTGCGCATGTAGCCGCCGTCGGGACGCTGCACCCAACCCATTTCACTCAGGTAGGCATTGGGCACGAACGCCAAGCGAAACTCGGCTTTTTCTTTGCGAATGACTTTGCTATTGGCGTCGGGCTTGGCAAAAACCGGCGTGCGGGCCCGCGGAGTCCGCCCGTAAAAGTAAGTTGCGCTGCTACCGGTCATCTTGGCAACGGCGTCGGGTTCGCCTGCCCGCAGGTGGCTCAGCGGCACCGCCCCGCGCGGTTCAAGCAACGCCCACGGGTGCGCGACATCGCAACTAGGCGCACAGCCGACGACTTTGACCGAATCACCCAGCCGCAACAGGGCAACCAACTTGCTGGCATGGGTCGGCTTATCGCGAACATAGCCAAAATCACTCTTGATCCAAGCCGCAAACGGCGGGGTGGGCCACGGATTGACCGCGGTTTTTACGGCCCGCGCCGACTTGGTTGCTCCAAAAACCTGAGGCGCAGTCAGGGCTAACAGTGCGGTCGCGGTGGCGGTGGCCAATAAGATGCGCACCGGCCAAGTTTTTGCGCTCGGTAGTTCAGCCTCCATGGTGGTCGTGCTCCAAGGCGGGCACGCGGCCCGCTGTTTTTTAACGCGGGCCCTTGACAAAAACTTCGCCCGCACGATTAAGGTATCCGCAAGCCAAGGTCGCGCAAATTTTTAGGCTTAGTGCCTGACACCGCGATCAGGGCCTCCAGTCCCACCGCTAAAGGCGACTGTCGTCCAAATATGATAATCTTATTATCTATCAATGTGTTGTTATTTTTGTCCAGTTTTTAGCTGACGTTTTGATCATGGCGACGTCAGCGGCCGCGGCCCAAGCGACAGAATCGCCGGGCTTGAGCTGCGCTGCGCAGACCATTGCTAAGTCACGGCAAATTCCGCTACTCTGCCGCCCCCTTGGGTTCGCTCAAAGCTGAGCCGATCCGCAATAACCTGTTGCCATCTCAAGCATTTGCGGCAGTTGCCGCCTCGGGCCGTTTCGTGACGTTGCGCATCACCAACACGCTGACTCGCCAAAAACAGGCTTTTGTGCCGCTGGTCGAAGGTCAAGTCAGCATGTATGTGTGCGGGGTGACGGTGTATGACCACTGCCACGTCGGCCACGCCCGCGTCTATGTCGTTTTCGATGTGATCGCACGGGCTTTGCGCCATTTGGGCTACGCGGTTCGTTATGTGCGCAACTTTACCGACGTCGACGACAAGATCATCGCCCGCGCCAACAAGAACGGCGAAAGCTGTGACGATCTAACCAATCGGTTTATTGCGGCTTTTTACGAAGATATGGACTTGTTGGGCTGCCATCGACCCGATGTCGAGCCGCGGGTGACCACCCACATGGTCGAAATTGTGGCCATGGTCCAAGCGATCGTGGATCGCGGTCACGCCTACATCGTCGCCGGCGAATTTGGCGGTCAAGACGTCTATTTTGCCATCGACGATTTTGCGCCCTACGGTGCGCTGTCGGGTCGGTCCCAAGACGACAACCAAGCAGGCGCCTCCGATCGGGTCACGCGCGACGAGCGCAAACGCAATCAGGCCGATTTTGCCCTGTGGAAAAGCGCCAAACCAGGCGAACCGGCTTGGGATTCGCCGTGGGGTGCCGGTCGACCGGGCTGGCATATCGAATGCTCGGCGATGTCGTGCAAGCACTTGGGGCCGGCCTTTGACCTGCATGGCGGCGGCAAGGACTTGATTTTTCCGCACCACGAAAACGAGCTGGCCCAATCCAAGGCGGCCCACGACGCTGAATTCGCGCGCTATTGGTTGCACAATGGTTTTGTCACGATCGACTCTGAGAAGATGTCGAAATCGCTAGGCAATTTCTTTACGATTCGCGACGTGTTGGCGCGCTTTCATCCAGCGGTGCTGCGCTACTACTTGCTCACGGCCCATTACACTCAACCACTGAACTTTTCGGATAAATCCCTCGAAGAAGCCTCACGTCGAGTGCTGTACATCGCCGAGCGCTTGGCTCAGGCGCAGGCAGTGGCCGCCAAATGGAAGGGCTTGCCAGTCGCCGCTGATGGATTGGAGAGCAAGGCCGCCGCCGACTTGACTGAGGCCCTGCAGGACGATTTCAACACCCCAAAAGTGTTGGCCGTGCTGGCCGAATTGGTCGCTTCGATTGGTCAAGCTATTGAAAGTAAAGACGATGCCCTAAAGCGAAGCGTGCTGATTGGTGGCTTGAGCCATGTCCAAGCGATTGCCCAAGTGCTCGGCCTGTTTGAGGGCGATCCCGCGCCGTTGGCGCATGAGATCGTAGAATCGGCGCGCGAGCGGCTGTTTCCGGCCGACAGTGCCCAGTTGATCTGGGTGCAAGAGTTGGTGCAGCAGCGCATCGCGGCGCGTGCCACTAAAGATTTTGCCAAAGCCGATGAATTGCGTGGCGAGTTGCTGCGCGGCGGCGTCGAAGTGCGCGACACCCGAGAGGGGTCGCTGTGGCGGCCCCTTCTGGGCGAGGTTTAGTGACTGCTGGGCGGGGCTTAGTGACTGCTGGGCAGGGCTTAGTGACTGCTGGGCAGGGCTTAGTGACTGCTGGGCAGGGCTTAGTGACTGCTGGGCAGGGCTTAGTGACTGCTGGGCAGGGCTTAGTGACTGCTGGGCGGGGCCTAGCCAAGACAAACCGATCGATGCGCCCAAGCCAGCGGCGCTCTTGAAATGAGGTGACAAATGGATCCAGATTTTATCCGTGAATTAGTGGTGTTAGCAGCATTCGTGCTTTTGTATGTGGTGGGCTCGGCTATGCTATTGCGCGGCCACATGGCGGATTTGTCCACGGTGGCCGCGACCGGCACCCGCCGGGCGATGACCCGCTCCGGCGAGGGTGAGCAACGCCTGAACCGCCGACGCAAGGCCCAAGCCCGCGACGCGGCGGCCCAGGGCAAGGGCGACGAGGGCCGCGAAACGGCCGCTGGCCCTGAGGACTAGAGCCCGTGGATGATCGAGTCGGTCGGTCGCAATAGGTACGGAGCAGCGAGTCGGCTGGCAAAGCCGTCAGCTTGCGGCCCACCGAGCAAGCAATGGGCTCAGCGGCAAAATCGGCTAGATTTTGCCTAGGCCCTATAGATTACCGCCGCTGCGGCGGACTCAGGGGCATGGATGCAGACAGCTTCGCAAAAACCCAGCGAAACGCTAGAGGCCGTGGTCATTCGCTTTGCCGGCGACTCTGGCGACGGTATCCAGTTGACCGGCTCGCAGTTTACAGCGGCGTCGGCAGCTGTCGGCAATGACACGGCGACGTTTCCTGATTTTCCCGCAGAAATTCGGGCACCTGCGGGCACTTTGGCCGGTGTTTCTGGCTATCAGCTGCACTTTTCCAGCCAAGACATTCTGACCCCAGGCGACCGCGCCGATGTGTTGGTAGTGATGAATCCGGCGGCGTTGGCGTCCAACCAGCGCTGGCTCAAGCCGGGCGGAGTGCTGATTGCCAACTCGGACGCCTTTGTCACCCGCAATCTGACCATGGCTGGCTACAAGGCCAATCCGCTGCAAGACGATACGCTGCAAGAGTACCAATTGTTTTGCGTAGATCTGTCGCGTTTGACCGGCGATGCGCTCAACGACATGGGGCTGTCGGCCAAGGAAATCGAGCGTTGCAAGAATTATTTTGCGCTGGGCCTGGTGTTTTGGCTGTTTGAACGCCAACCCGATCTGGTAACTGGGGAAATTGACCTCAAGTTTGCCAGTAAGCCGATTTTGCGCGAAGCCAACCAGCGCGTGTTCCGAGCTGGGTGGGATTATGGCGAAAATACAGACCTTTTTCGCATTCGCTACCGCGTTCCGCCGGTCGCGGATGTGGCTCCTGGGACCTACCGCTCAGTTTCTGGCAACGAGGCCACCGCGCTGGGCTTGATAGCGGCGACCACCAAGGCCGGTCTGGGCCTGTTTTATGGTAGTTACCCGATCACGCCGGCCTCCGATATTCTGCATATGTTGGCGCAATACAAAGAGTTTGGCGTGCGCACCTTTCAAGCCGAAGACGAGATTGCCGCGGTATGTGCAGCGATCGGCGCCAGCTTCGGCAACCAGTTGGGTATCACGGCGACTTCCGGCCCTGGCATTGCGCTCAAGTCCGAGGCGATTGGCTTAGCGGTGATGACCGAATTGCCGTTGGTTATCATAGATGTGCAACGCGGAGGCCCGTCCACTGGCTTGCCGACCAAAACCGAACAAGCGGACCTGATGCAAGCACTCTACGGCCGCAACGGCGAGTGTCCGGTGGTGGTGTTGGCGGCGCGCAGTCCTGCCGATGCTTTTGAGTGCGCTTACGCGGCCTGCCGCATCGCGATTACGTCGCGGGTGCCGGTGATGTTGTTGTCCGATGGCTCGATCGCCAACGGAGCAGAGCCGTGGCGGGTGCCCTCGGTCGACAGCTTGCCCGCGATCGACGCCAACTTGCTGGACTCGGCGGAAAAACTCAACGGCGAGCCCTTGTTGCCCTATGATCGGCAAGCGGACACCTTAGCCCGACCGTGGATCAAACTGGGCACCCCGGGGCTGGAACACCGACTGGGTGGCATCGAAAAATGGGACAAGACTGGGCACATTAGCTACGACGCCGACAATCACCACCATATGGTCAAGGTGCGTCAAGCGAAAGTTGATGCAATTGCAAAGACTTTCCCGCCCAGCGAGGTCAGTGGCCCAGCGAGCGGCGACTTGCTAGTGGTAACTTGGGGCTCGCCGTGGGGCTCGGCGCTGACCGCGGTACGCGAGCTACAGGCTCAGGGCAAGTCGGTGGCCCATCTGCAAATTCGCTGGCTTAGTCCGTTGCCCACCGATATTGGCGCGATCTTGGCCAATTACAAGAGGGTGTTGGTGCCCGAAATCAACAACGGTCAACTGCTCAGGCTGTTGCGGGCGACCTACGCGATCGATTGTGTGGGTTACAACCGCATTGCGGGTCAACCGTTGACGGTGACCGAACTGCGCGGGGCCATTTTGGAAGCGTTACCGAACTAGGGAGTTGCAGCACGCCGCGCGTGGCACCCTCGATAGATGAAACTGTTCACCGTGCTGCATGGCGACCGGGCCTCCGGGCGCCCGCGCGGCTACGCAGCACACGTGGGGCGGCGCGCCCCGAGTTTCTGGTTAGCCGAGCAAATGGCATTTGCTCAGCGTCTCTGTGCTGGTTTCGTGGGTCGCGAGCGTGGGCCTGGGGCGTCACGCCGCTCCATCGTGGTGGGGAGTTTTTGAGGGTCGGCGCTCAATGGTCGAGTCTTTGGGCCGTAGCTGGATTTGAACGAGGATCATCATGGACGAATTTGTGCGCGTCGATCTCAAAGCGAAGGACTTCCAAACCGATCAAGAGGTTCGGTGGTGTCCTGGTTGCGGCGATTACGCTATCTTGGCGGCGGTTCAGCGCGCGCTGGCCAAACAAGGCCTGCCGGGGCACTTGATCGCCACGGTCGCCGGCATCGGTTGCTCGTCGCGTTTCCCTTACTACATGAATACGTACGGCTTTCACAGTATTCACGGTCGGGCGCCGGCCATCGTCACCGGCCTTAAGATTGCGCGGCCCGATTTGCAGGTGTGGATGGCCACCGGCGATGGCGACTCCCTTTCGATAGGCGGCAATCATTTCATCCACTTACTGCGGCGCAATGTCGACTGCAAAGTGTTGCTGTTCAACAACCGCATCTACGGCTTGACCAAGGGTCAATACTCGCCGACGAGTGAATTCGGCAAGAAAACCAAGAGTTCCCCGCACGGTTCTGTCGATCATCCCTTTAAACCCGCGGCGCTCGCCATTGGCGCCGAAGCTGGTTTTGTGGCGCGCTTTATCGATGTCGATGCCAAAGTGGGCGCCGAAGTGCTGGCGGCAGCGGCGGCCTACAAAGGCACTGCACTGATTGAGATTTACCAGAACTGTAATATTTTCAACGACGGCGCTTGGGACCATCTGGCGCTCAAAGAAGTGCGAGCCGAGCAGACGATTTTGTTGGAGCACGGCAAACCGATGCTGTTTGGGGCCAACAAAGACAAGGGTATTCGCTTGGTTGGGACGCGGCCGCAAGTTTTCGTGCTCGGGCAAGACGGCTTGAGCGCTGACGACGCTTGGGTCCACGATGCCCACGACCGCGATCCGGTGCGGGCGTTTTTGCTGGCCCACATGGATCCGCCGCAGTTTCCGACCCCGATGGGGGTGCTGCGCAGCGTCGAGCGGCCGGTCTATGACGAGCTGATCAACACCCAAGTAGCACAGATCACAGCTAAAAATCCGCCGGATTTGCAAAAGTTACTCAACGGGCGCAATTCGTGGCAGGTGGAGTAGCGCGACCGCTACCTCGGGCGGCCTGGGTGGCAACCACGGCAATTGAGCACGATTGTGACCGACAGCTGGCAGGCCCAGAGCCGCAGCGTGGTCCGGTGAATCTAAGTTTGCCTCGGCAGTTCGGTTTGAGGATCGCCGATTCCCATGCGGCCCGCCGCGCTGCAGCCATCTCTTCGACCAAAATTAGTGAATTCAAGGTGCTGTGGTCGTGTATCGCCATGGCCATGGCTTGCGCCTGTGCCGATGCGATGCCCTTGACCGGCGCAGGGGCAACCACGGCCGATAGCCAGACTGGTGCCGACGCTGCGTTGGTGGACGATCGCGGTTCAGATCGCACCGCAGCCGACGGCGACCGCGATGCCGGTGACACCCTTGAATCTGCGACCACTGCGGCGGCCCTGATCGGCACATGGTTGGATTGTTTTGGTAATCTAGTGTTGGGCGCCGATGGCACCTTTGAGTGGGCCGCGGCAGAGTCGGGCTGCCAAATTCGCGGGGGCTGGACGGTGGTCGGCGCCAAAGTGACGTTTGTGCCGACGACGGTCGGTGCGGCCTGCGACAAGCCGCCGTCGTGGCTCAAGACCGGCGTCGGCGCATCGGTGGCCGAGGGCGTGTTGACCTTGAGCGATCTCAGCATGTTCGGCGGCGGTCATCGTTTTGGCAAGCAGGGCAGCGACCGTGCCGAGGTGCTGCGCGAACGTTGGCTGCTGCAGGCTACCGCGGGCACGGCGACCATGGACCTGTGCTTTACGGCCAATGGTATGTTTTTTAACGGTAAATTTACCAGTCCCGGCTGCGCAGTCTTGGCCTGTGCGGGGGTGGTCGGCCAAGTCAGCAAGGTGGGGACGCAGACCCACATCTGGACCCAGTGTGCCGGCCAGTGCCCGTGCGCGGGCGTGGTGGTCGCCCAAATCAAGACCGCGGCCCACATGAGCGGCACCTATTCGGCGGCCCATTGCGGCAGCAGCCAGTACGGCGAGTTTTCGGCAAAGATTGGGGTTTTTCCGGTAGTTGCGCCCTGATGCCGCAAGCCGAGAGGACCTAGCCCACCGCTCGCGCAGCCACCGCCGCGAAAAACGCCGCGCGCAGCTGCTCGACATCGGCCGGCATGGTGCCACCGGCCTGAGCCAGATCGGGCCGCCCGCCGCCGCGCCCGCCCAGATGACCCGCCAAGCCGGCAATCAGGGCACCGGCAGGCAGATGCGCCACGGAATCTTTGGTCGTTGCCACTAACAAAAGCGCCTTGCCACCGCCCTGATCAGCTAACAGGGCCACCACTCCAGTACCGATGCGGTCGCGAACTTGGTCACCCAAGGTGCGCAAGGCTGCAGCATCGGCGCCCTCGACGCTTTGAAACACCGCGCTCACGGCACCGAAACGCTGCTCAGCGGCTGCCGCGGCACCTGCGCCGGACAGCGCCTTGGCCTGCCATTTGTCGGCGACCTGATGGGCGGCGCGCAACTCAGCTTGGAGTTTGTCGACCCGCTCAGCCAACGTGTCGAGCTGGCCGCCCAACCGGCGTTGCAATTCGCCGAGCACTGCTGTTTGAGTCTGCACGAGCTGCGCTGCCTGCAAGTGGCAGACAGCCTCCACTCGGCGCACGCCGGACGACACCGCGGATTCGCTAGTGATTTTGAAGAGCCCAATGTCGCCGCTGCGGCCAACGTGAGTGCCGCCGCACAGTTCCACTGAGTCGGCAATGGTCATCATGCGGACGACGTCGCCGTATTTGTCGCCAAAAAAGGCCATCGCCCCTTGGCTGACGGCGTCGTCCATCGACGTACTCAGCGTCAGCGCGGCCTGATTGGCCAACACCCGCTGATTGACATGCAGTTCAACGGCCAGCATTTCTTGCGCAGTGACCGCGGCAAAGTGAGAGAAATCAAAGCGCAATCGCCCAGCCTCGACCAGCGAGCCGCGCTGTTTGACGTGAGCGCCCAACACATCGCGCAGCGCCTTATGCAGCAAGTGAGTGGCCGAATGGTGAGCGCGAACCGCCCCGCGATGCTCCGCGTTGACCGCAATGTGGACGCGCTGGCCGACGTGTAGCGTTCCGTGGTCCATTTCGACGCGGTGCAAGTGCACAGCCGTGCCAAACTTTTGGGTGTCGGTGATGCGCCCGGCGCCGGCTTGGCCGTGGTCTTGCTGCCAGGTCAGTTGACCGGCGTCGCCGACTTGGCCGCCACCTTCGGCGTAACAGGGCGACTGGTCCAGCGCCAACCACACCTGTCCTGCCGTTGCCGTTTCTTGGCGTTCGCTGCCGACAATGAGCGCCACCACCCTGGCCTCGCAGCCATCGCGGTCATAGCCGACAAAGTCGGTTACTAAGCCTTCGGCGACCAAGTCTTTAGCAAATTCTTGTACTTCACCAGTTTGACGCCGCCAACTCGCCTTCCCGCGCGCGCGCTGGGCAGTCATGGCCGTCGCAAAACCAGCGGCGTCGATGCCAAAGCCTTGCTCAGCGCAAATTAGCGCGGTCAAGTCATCGGGAAACCCATTGGAATCGTGCAACCGAAACACAATTTCGCCGGGCAAGATCCGCGGTTGCCCGCTGGCAACGATGCGCTCCAGTTGCTGGCCGATGAGCTTGGCCCCAGCGGCGTAGGTCAGCCCAAAACGCTCCTCTTCCTGCCGCGCCACCCGCACAATGATCGGCCGCGCCGCGATCAATTCGGGGAAGGCGCCACCGAGCACGTCGACCACCATCTCGGCAATCCGGTAGAAAAACGGCGCGGTCAGGCCAATCTTGCGCCCGTAGCGAATGGCGCGCCGCATCACCCGCCGCAACACGTAGCCGCGCCCATCGGCGTCGGGGTAGATGCCCTCGGCCATCAGAAACGCGGTGGTCCGCGCGTGGTCGGCGATCACCCGCAAAGCGACGTCGTATTCGATGCTTTCTTCGCCCGATACGACGTTTTCGGGGTCAAACCGACTACCGTAAGCGCGGCCAGTCAGCCTTTCCACCGCGATAATCAGGTCGCGCAGCACGTCGGTGTCGTAGTTGGAGTCGCAACCGCAAACGACCGCCGCCAATCGCTCCAAGCCCATTCCGGTATCGACACACGGGGCCGGCAGGGGATTCAACTGGCCGTTTTGGCGGTCGTATTGCATGAACACGCAGTTCCAAATCTCCACATAGCGGCCATCGTCGGCGGCCAGGGTGCACGCCGAGCCCGCTTGAGGCTCTAAATCCCAGTAAATTTCAGTGCATGGACCGCACGGGCCGCTGTCGCCCATCGCCCAAAAGTTGTCCTTTTCGGTCATCGGCACAATGCGATCGGCGGGCAGCCCGGACAATTCGAGCCACAAGTCACGGGCTTCGCTGTCGACCGGCACGCTGGCGTTGCCTTCGAAGTAGGTGACGGCCAAACGCGCCGGATCCAGCCCCAATTCGCGGGTCAAAAATGCCCAAGCGTGCTCGATGGCGCCGCGCTTGAAGTAGTCGCCAAATGAGAAATTACCAAGCATTTCAAAGAGCGTATGGTGGCGACGGGTACGGCCGACGTTTTCCAGATCGTTGTGCTTGCCCGACACCCGCAGGCACTTTTGGGTGCTGGTCGCCGTCTTAAACGGAGCGGGGCGGGCGCCGGTAAAAAAGTCTTTGAATTGAACCATTCCGGCGTTGACGAACAGCAACGTGGGGTCGGCTGGCGGCAGCAGCGAGTGCGAAGCGACCACCGTGTGGCCGTGGCGGGCAAAATAGTCGAGAAAAGCGGTGCGGATGGCGGCGACGGTGCGCGGGGATGCAGTCATAACGTGCTCAGTGTGCGGCGCCAAGGGGCGCGGGGCCGGCAGTGTAAGTGATTTGTCGGTGTCGGGGTAGCGCCGCGATTCCCCGCTTTGGGCGCATCTGGGCGTCACTGCGGCGCTTTCCTCCTAGACAGTTCGCAGGACTGTCTCATTGGCGTACAAAAGTACGCCTCAGTCGTCAAGCCCCTTGCTCCTTGTCGAGCGACAGCGAGCGACAGCGACCGACAGCGACCGACAGCGAGCGACAGGGCACTGGCATCCCAAATCGGGGCTCGCGGAGATTTCGGGGGTGAATTTGAGGAGCGTTGGGCGGCTTGCCGTGGCGGCCGAGGTGGTTGTTTGTCGTGGGTAGCAGTTGCCCGGGGTGAGGTACCGCTGCCGCGGGCGCGAAAAACCGGCTAGACTTGCGCCGCCTGCGTGGGCCGGGCTCGCGACCAATGCGCCAATTTCTCTATATTACTCCCTATTTTCCGCCGCAGACCCAAGTCGGGGCGCTGCGACCGCTCAAGCTAGTCCGCCAATTGCCGGCCTTGGGCTGGCAACCGATTGTGTTGTGCGACCTGTGGCCGACCGATGCGATGCAGGCCCAAGCGGAGCAGTGGGTACCACCGCAAGTGGTGGTGATCCGCGATTACAGTCACCGCGCCCAAAAAACCTGGCAGAAGCTCCATGGTACCGCCCAAGGAACTGTGACAGAACAAGTTGTTCTGTCACAGGGTTCCAATTGCTTGCTAGGTGGGTCGCAAGCTCGCGACTTTGCAAGTCGACTCGCCGCTCCGGCAAAAATCAAATCGATCGACTTAAATTGTCACAGTTCCCAACCGTTGACGCCGACACCCGCAACGATTGCCAAAGGCAAGCCCTTGCACGAACGCCTGATTCCGGCGTGGCTGCAAAATCCGGAGCTGGTCCCGTTGGGCGAGCACAGCCCTGACATGCCGTGGGCCTATCGCGCCGCCAAGAAAATTATCAAGGATTATCCAGCGATCGAAGCGATTGTCGTCAATGCCGACCCGTTTGCGGCTTCGATTGTCGGTGGCTGGCTGCATCAGAAGACCAAGCTGCCGTTGATTCAAGATTTTCGCGACATTTGGGCACCCTGCAAGCTGCGGCGACCGCGGCGACCGGCAGCGTGGCGGGCGCTGGAAGACCGTCTGGAACGCTATTGCATCGACCAAGCCGCGCACGTGGTCATCAACACCCAAACCAGTCTGGACGACTATCGGGCCTTCTATCCGCAGGTGACGGCTGAAAAGTTCAGTCTTTTGCGCAACTTCTTTGACGCCGACTTGGTCAGCCACGGCCAGCATCGCGGATTTGCCAAATTTACCCTGCTGCATCTGGGCAATTTTTCGCGCTTTCGGCTTGCCGATCCACTGGTCAAGGCGGTGGCGCGGGCGCTGGAACTAGGCATTGCCAAGGAAGAAATCGGCGTTGTCTCCACCGGCGACTATGGGCGCGGGGCGCTGGATTTGGCCAAGCAGTTGGGGATTGCCGACCTGTTTACCACCGAAGCTGCAGTGCCGTATCACCAGATCGGCGCCACGTGCGCGGCCGCGGACCTGCTGGTGTACATTGCCGAGCCCAACGCCGATCAGCGCATCGCGAGTAAATTTTACGACTATTTGGGCTGTGGCCGGCCGATTCTGGCGATTTCGGACAATCCAGAGTCGGCGCAGCTACTGGCAAACCTGCCCGCCGCGGCGCAGTTGGCGTTTGCGGATGTGGAAGGCATGGCGCAGTTTATCGTGGCCCAAGTGCGCAGCGGTAGGCAGCGCACGTTGCCGCGCAACTTGGACGGCTTGACGGCTCTGCAGGCCGGTCAGCGCTACGCCCAACTCTTGGATCAAGTGACCACCCAGCGGCGCTAAACAAGCACCAGTCGGATTGCCAGCATAACCATGTGGAAAATATCACTTTGCGACCTCCGCCTGCATCCAGACGACCACCGCGCGGTGGCCGAAGCGCTGGAGTCGAACTGGCTAACGATGGGGCCACGCACCCAGGCTTTCGAGCAGGCGTTCGCGCTGGCGCTCGATCCGCTGCAGCCGCCGGCGGCCTTTGCCGTGTCTAATTGTACAGTTGCATTGCACATGGCTTTTGTGGCGCTGGGCATTGGGCCGGACGATGAAGTGATTGTGCCCAGCCTAACCTTCGTAGCGACCGCCAACGCGGCGCTGTACACTGGGGCCACGGTGGTGCTTGCGGATGTCAGCTCGCCGACCGACTTGACGCTGAGCGTAGACGACGTGCTGGCCAAGATTACGCCCAAGACTGCCGCGGTGGTTCCGGTGCACTATGCGGGACAACCATGTGATATGCAACGGTTAGTCTCCGAATGTCAGCGTCGCGGCATCGCGATTGTCGAGGACGTCGCCCACGCCCCGTTGGCCGATGCGCTGCTCCATGGCGGTCACACTGCCGCTCTGGGCACCATTGGCGATATCGGCTGTTTTTCGTTTTTCTCCAACAAGAACATGACCACCGGCGAAGGCGGGATGGTCACCACTCGCAATCCACAACTGGCCGACAAGCTTCGCCTTTTGCGGTCGCACGGCATGACCACCCTGACACTCGACCGCCACCGCGGTCACGCCTATAGCTACGATGTGGTGGAATTAGGTAACAATTACCGAATGGACGAGCTGCGGGCCGCCCTGGGGACCTCGCAACTGAGCCGGCTGCCAGACAACAACCGCAAACGCTGCGACGGGTTGGCGCACTATCAGCGTTTGTTGGCGCCGATTATCGGGTTGCAGGTGCCGTTTGCCGACCGCTTGCCGCAGGGTCGCAGCGCGCCGCACATTATGCCGGTGCTGTTGCCTGTGGGCGTCGATCGCCAACAAGTCCAGGAAAAGATGAAAGACGTTGGCATTCAGACTTCGGTGCATTACCCGCCGATTCACACTTTTACCTTGCACAAGGATTGCGAACGGGTGCGCAAGGACCACTTGCCGGTTACCGATGCGGTGGCGCCGCGGCTGCTGACGTTGCCGCTGTACCCAGAACTGTCTGACACCGATATCGAATTTGTGTGTCGCAAGTTGGCTGCCATCCTCGAAAGTATGCCGACCACGGAGGCGCGATGACCGCCCAGTCCGGACCAGATCAACGCCTGCCGGTGACCGCAGTGATGCTGGCGGGTGGCTTGGGTTCGCGCTTGGCGCCGTTGACCGCGGTGATTCCCAAGCCGTTGGTACCCATCGACAATGAAGCCATCGCCGAGATCTTGTTGCGCCAGTTGGCCCATCACGGCGTGCAGCGGGTGCTGGTTTCGATTGGCTATTTGGGCCACTTGATTCAGGCGGTGCTCGGCGATGGCGCCCGCTATGGTTTGCAGGTCCTTTACCAACGCGAGGAACTGCCGTTGGGCACGGTCGGTCCGCTGTGGCTGGTTGAACCACTGCTGCCGGACAATTTCTTGGTTCTCAACGGCGACGTGCTGTCGGACATCGATTTTGCCGCGTTGCTGGCCGCGCATCAGGCGACGGACCGCACGTTGACGGTGGCCACTTTTCCCAAACAAGTGCGCGTCGATTTGGGGGTGCTGCAGACAGGTCCCGATGGTTGCGTCAACGCCTTTGTCGAAAAGCCAGCCTACGACTTTGAGGTGTCGATGGGGGTGTACGCCATGAACAAGCGGGTGCTGCAGTATTTCGCCCCGCACGCTGCGTTTGGCTTTGATCAGTTGGTGTTGGCGATGCTGGCCAAGGGCGATCCCGTCGGCACCTTCAATTGGGGTCACGGTCGGTGGTTGGATATCGGCCGGCCCAGCGACTATGCGGTGGCACAGGAGCGGTTTGCCGCCGAGCGCAGCTTGTATTTGCCGTGGGAAGGGCCAAGCGCTGGCTAAGAGGGTGTTTACATTCATTGCCGAAGCGAGCGCAAACAGGCGCGCCGCAAGGCGAGGCGGAGGCACTCTGACGACTGAGGCGCACTTGTAGTGCGTCGCAAGGAGCAAGAGGGCTGACAACAAAGCATGGCGGGGTCGATGAGCCCAGCGACCTCATCGACGGGTTACGCGCAGCAGGCGTTTGAAGATAAACACCCTCTAAGAGGGTGTATTCAAGTATGCCGTTGCGAGGTTCAGGAGGCGCCCGGAAGGCAAGGCGGCGGTTGCCTGACGACCGAAACGCACTCGCAGTGCGTTGCAGGGAGCAAGACAATCGCCAACGCAGCATGCCGGGATGCATCCTGAACCGCAGTAGGCGTTTTTTGAATATGCCCTCTAAGGACGGCTCCTTAAATAACTCGATCGACTCGCGCAACACTGGAGCGGCGAGTCGGCCTTTGAGGCCGCGAGCTTAGCGACCCACAAAGCACGCAAACGGAACCAGTCCCAGAATGACTTGTTCTGAGACAGTTCCTAACGTTGTTTTCGGGTTAACCACGTTCCGCCGCCGATAAAAACCAGCGCGCCAATCGCGACCAGCAGCCACATCCCGGTGCGATCGGGCGGTCCCGCCCCGCCTCCAGCGCCCGTGGTTGTCGTCGCCGCAGTGGCCAAATCGGGCTCGTCTTCGTCGTCAAAATGGCCGGGCTTGTCCCACAATGGTGGCATTTTACCTTGGCGCAGCAGCGCAAGCTCTTGCTCCACTCGCTTGGTTTTCTTGGCAAAATGCAGAGATCCCGGCGCCATTTCCAAGTTTAGGTAGCGCTGCAGCGCCAATGCAGCCGCCGGCTTGTCGGTTGCGCGCAAGACCTGCGACTGACAGTAGTACACATCGGGGTCGCGGGGATTGGCTATCACCGCTTTATCGGCAAGTTCCTTGGCCTGTTCAGGATGCCCCAACCACAAATGCGCCATCGCCTGATAAATAAACACCCGGCCTTCATTGGCGGCAAACGGCTCAACTTTGCGCATTTGTTGCAGGGCCAGTTCGAACTTGGCGTCGTAGAACAAGCTGACACCATACAAGAAATGTGCGACGACGTCGGCGGGATTCTGGAGCGCCCGCTGCTGCATTTCCTCGCGCAGGCGCTCCCAGCCGCTGGTGCGGCCCTGCCGCGGCGGATCGACGCGACCCCAATCGTTGACCACCCCGGATAGCCGACCCAGCACACCCAAAAACTGAGGATCTTTGGCAAAAACGCCTTCGAGCAAACGCACGGCGCGCAAGTGTTGGCCACCGCGAAAACAAGCAGTAGCGAGGGCGTCCTGCAAGGCGAGGTCGTGTGGCCACGCCCGCACGGCGGCATCGGCGGTGGCCAGCTCGGAGCGTGGATCGTCGCGACGGCTGGCCAAACCAATGCGGGCAGCGAACCAGTGCACCGGTGGCTGTGGCAACCGCGCCAACTGCGCATCGAGCCACTTTTGGGCCGTATCTGGATGGCCGGCCGTTTCCAAAGCGTCCGCCAACGCCAGTGCCTGACAGGACTTGCTCGCTGTCGGGTCGGAAAATCGCGACCAGCAACTGTGCAAAGTGGCCTCGGCAGCGTCGATCTTGCCGACCGCCACCAACGCCGCCGCCGCGCGCTCGGTGTGCATCAGCAGATCAGCCGAAGGCGCCGTGGCGGTGGCAGCGAGCGCCAGGTCCCAGGCTGGCTGCCACTGCGCCAGAGCCGCCGTCAACACCGGCTGGGCCAGGTCAGCTCGCTTTAGACGCTGCAAGGCAAGGCCAAAGTCAAGGCGCGCGCCCAAGTCCAAACTGGCGGTGCGGGTACCGGCAATAATGTGTTGGAGCAACGTTTCGGCGGCAGCCGCATCGCCAATTCGAATTAATTCATCGACTTGACGAAGCTGGTCGCCCAAAGTCGGGCGCGGCATGCGGCCAGTGGTTGGCAAATCGGTGCCACAGCGCCACTGGACTGTTGTTTCTGCGGCTTGCAGAGCGGCAAACCACACGGCGTCCACTTGCGGCAAGTCCGCGGGGCACGTTGCGGTGGCTGCGGAGGCTACATCGACAAATTCAGCTAAATCGCGAATTAACTCAGGTGCTACGGCACCGTGACCCCAACACGGCCACACGACTTGCGCTTGCAACACGACCGCGCGCGGGCCCGTGTGACTGCCGTCGGCGCGACTAATGACGTACACAAACCGCCGCGGGCCGTCTCCGCTCCAGCGAACCGCGAAATGGTGGCGCAATACCGCAATATCGCCGGCCTGCAGACCCAGCTGAGCCAGCGCCGGCCCGCCGTGCGAGAGGGCGACAATGGCCTTTTCTTGGCCCGGCGGCAGCGACGGATTGGGGCACGCCGCCGCATGGGCGATGCTGCCCGCGACAACCGAACTGCCCCAAAGCACCAAAGCGAAAGCGAGGCCGATAGTCAATTGCATCGCGGTCCGAGCGCGCGGGTGCGCAGAGCGACACGCTAGCACACAACGATTGGCGGCGCAGCCAGGGGTACGACACAGGGCATCCGACCACTGCTATCTGGTTATTATTGTGCATCAACAAGGCATTACACCTTGGGCCTCTGCACCCTTGCTCCGCGGCAAATTTGCGCCCATTATGCAATCCACGCGCTACAGCGCCACGTGTGACCCTTGGCCGGCGACATGACCGTCCGCATTCGTAAACCGACCGTCGCGGGTACCTTTTACCCAGCGCGCGCCCATGCCTTGAACGCGGAACTGAACAGGTGTTGGCACGACCGCAAAGTCCTCAACGTGCCACCGCCCAAGGCCATCATCGCCCCCCATGCTGGGTATGTGTACAGCGGAGCGGTGGCGGCAACCGCGTATGCGACGTTGGCGCCATTGGTTGGCACTGTCGAGCGAGTCGTGGTCCTTGGACCGGCGCATCGGTTTGCCTTGCAGGGTTTTGCGGTCCCTGAAGCCCAAATTTGGCAGACACCGCTTGGACTTGTGCAAATCGATGCGAAAGCGGTCGACGAACTAGCCAACCTGCCCGACGTCGTGCGCTCCGATCTGGCTCACGAACGCGAGCACTCCTTGGAGATCCATGTTCCGTTCGTGCAGCGTGCTTTGGGCGAAGTGGCGTTGGTGCCGGTGTTGGTGGGCCAGATCACCCCCGATCGCGTCGCCAAACTGCTCGAACAACTGTGGGGCGGCCCCGAAACGCTGATCGTAGTGTCGACCGACCTGTCGCACTACCACGATCAGGCCACAGCGCGCAAAATCGATGACACCACCGTGCGGCACTTTGAGACGCTTGATTTTGAGAGCTTGAGCGCAGACTGTGCCTGTGGGGCCCATCCGGTGGCAGGACTGCTGGCCCATGCCAAGGCAATAGGGATGCGCTGCGCTGCCGTGGATGTGCGGACCTCGGCCGATACCGTCGGCGATCCGAGCCGGGTGGTGGGCTACGCCAGTTGTTTGCTGTGGGCCTAGAGAGTTCCGCATGCCGCCAAATCGGCGCCCACGATGCATGAAACTCCTTGAGCGGCATGTGGAATGTGGGCCGCAGCTGCGGACCACCGCGGGGGTTTGGGGCGGCGCGCCCCCAAGTTTGTCGTTAGCCGACCAAATAAGATGTGCTCGGCGTCTCAGTGCTTGTTTCGTGGGTCGCGAATTTGCGGCACTGATGCAGTTGCTTGCGGATTGGCGTCTCGCCGCTCCATTCTTGTTGGGTAATTTCTTGATGTTCGGCGACAATTGTCCGAGACTTCAATAATTAATCGCCCTTAGTCAACAACACCACCAAGGTATCGGCAAGGAACCATGACGCCGTCGACAGCATCGCGGTGGTCGCCGCCGCAAGTGGTCACTCTGACTGAACTGGTGTGGGCTGCCATTGCCGCCGGATTGCGCGGCAACTTGTACAAGCACGGTCAGCACCCAGTGAGCATTGGCGCGGACCCGTGGCTGCACCAACCCGCCGCCACTTTTGTCACCCTGCAGCGGCATGGTGAGCTGCGCGGCTGCATTGGCACCCTCGAGCCGGTCTATCCGCTCGGCGAATCGGTGGCGCGCAATGCCCAATCGGCGGCGTTTGCCGATCCGCGCTTTTGTGCACTGAGCCAGCGTGAACTAGCTGACACTTCCGCTGAAATCAGCATCTTAACCCCAATGATCCCGTTAGCTGCGGCCAGCCATGCGGCGCTACTGGCCACTTTGCGGCCCCAAGTCGACGGTTTGGTCGTGCGCGGGGCCGGCCGATCGGCGACTTTTCTGCCGGTGGTGTGGCAAGACTTGAGTGAACCGCGGCAGTTTGTCGAACACCTGTGGCGCAAGGCCGGCCTGCCAACAGCAGCGTGGCCGGCCGATATCGCGCTGTGGACCTACGGCGCTGACAAGATTGACGCCGGCGTTGCCCCGCGATCGACTTGATCGACCCCTTTTGACAACCAGCCAAGCCGAGTTGCCCGACCTACCACCGAAATGTCCACGGCACCGGTTCGCCTTGAGGCACGCTCCACACCCCTAAATGCGAAAATTGGCGGTGCTTGCGGTAAATGCCAGCGAACGGCAGATCGCCCGCGCTCCAATCCGGCTGGGGCAAGTCGACCTCAGACCACGAGCGCCCAAGACGAACATTAAGCCAATCGAGCACGGTTTGCTCAGGGATCGGCACCGCGTGTTCGGCGTAGAGGGGCTTGGTGGTGCCGGTGTGGCAGCCCAAAACGGCTGGGCGGCAAGCAGCTTTGCTGCGTGAAAACAAGCAGTCGGAGTGCATAATGTCCTGCGCTCAACTGCCGGGGAAGGCTATGCCGCTACCCTACGACTGCCACGGACAGTTGGGCAAGCCACTCGCGCTGGCCAGTCCGCAGGTGGGGTGTCTAGACCCCAATTGCCGATTGTACGCTGCTGGCGATCCGCTCCGCATATCGGCGCACTGAGTCTTCGTCCTGGCCCTCCACCATCACTCGGCATTTCTTTTCGGTGCCCGAATAGCGAACCAGCACACGGCCAAACCCTTGCAGTTGTTGGGTAACGTCGCTAATCGCCCCCGATACCGCCGCCAGCGAAGCGATGGGGGGCTTGTCGCGCACTGGCAAATTGATCAGGACCTGCGGGATCGTCGTCATCGCTTGAGCCAGCTCCGAGACCGGGCGCTGTTCGCGCACGGCGATGGCCAACACCTGCAGCGCCGCCAGTACGCCGTCGCCGGTGGTCGCGTGATCAAGAAACACCAAATGACCCGATTGCTCGCCGCCCAGGGAATAGCCGCCTTTGCGCATCGCACCGACGACATGGCGGTCGCCGACGTCGGTGCGCAGTAGAGCGATGCCGTGCTCGCGCAGTGCCATTTCCAGACCAAAATTACTCATCACGGTGGCGACCACGGCGTGGCCGCGCAGCTCGCCGCGAATCTTCATCCGCGGGGCGCACAGGGCCATGATGTGGTCGCCGTCGACGATCCGACCTTTTTCGTCGACCAACACCAAGCGATCGGCGTCGCCGTCTAAGGCCAGGCCGATGTGACAGCCTTGATCGACCACCGCCTTCGCCAACGCTTGCGGATGCAGTGCCCCACATTGCTCATTAATATTCTTGCCATCGGGCTTGGCTCCGAGCAGCACCACTTCGGCGCCCAACTCTTCGAGCACCATCGGCGCCACTTTGTAGGCGGCACCGTTGGCGGCATCGACGGCGATCTTGACCCCATCGAGCGTGAGATCATTTGGAAATGTCGTCTTGAGCTTGACCGTGTAGCGCCCCCAAGCGTCGTCCAGCCGGTAAGCACGCCCAATGTCGGCACCCGTGGCCAAGGCGGCCTGCAACGGCTGCGGTTGGGCCACCCAGCGCTCGATTTGCGCCTCCAGCTCGTCGGGCAACTTGTAGCCGTCGGGGCCGAACACCTTGATCCCATTGTCGGCAAACGGATTGTGCGACGCCGAGATCACTACCCCGGCATCGGCGCGGATGCCCACCGTCATAAAGGCAATGCCCGGAGTCGGCAACGGTCCGACCACGTAGGCATCCGCGCCCACCGAGCACAGACCGGCCACCATGGCGTTTTCAAACAAGTATCCCGAACGCCGCGTGTCCTTGCCGATCAAGACCCGCACTCGCTGATGCTTGTGGTGGCGCTGGCACAACAGGCCAATTGCGCGGCCAATTTGCACGGCGTTTTCGACCGTCATCACCCCGGCGTTGGCCTCGCCACGCACGCCATCGGTGCCGAAAAGCTTTGGGATCATAGACTTCTCTCTTGCTGGTGCAGGCATGGCGGGCTGACTGACGAGCGTTTGCTAGCGCCAGCTTAGTGGACCTACCAGTGAGTTTAGGTTTTGGCAATCCGCTGCCAAGCCGCGCGAGTGATTCTGGGGTCAACCCTGAACTACGCGCAAGGTCGGCGGCATTGGCTTTTTCGCCGGCGGCGGGGCGTGCACTTCGCGCTGCAATTCCTTCATGATCGTGCGGCTATCAAAGTCCTTGTTGCGGATTTGCTCGACCCGTGCGCGCAGCCTGGCGACGTCGGTGCGCACGCCGTAGCTGTCCAAAATACTCTTGACGCGCTCGTGATGGCGTTCCAGCGCTTCGGTAGCCGATACGTAGCCATGCAGAGCACTCTCGGCGCGCTGCCAGAAGTTGAGCGGGTTGGTATTGAAAAACTTGATGTCGGTCTCGCTCGGCTCCAGCAGAATCACATCGCCGTGAAAGCTTTGATCCAGCTTGAGTTTTTCGATGCCGAGCATCAGCCGAGTGTGCAACATGGTGCGAAACGCTTGGTTGATGACGGTGCCAATGCCCATGTCACTCAAGCTCGCTTTGTTGTTGAGCAATTGGTCGGTATGGTAATTGACAAACGGCCGAAACGGGTTGTAGACGAACACCAACTGCGCGCCGCGATCGGTGGCCTGACTGATATTGGCGGTGCGCCGTACGCCGCCGTCGCAGTACTCTTGCCCGCGAATTTTGGCCGGCTTGTAAAATCCGGGAATCGCGGTGCTGGCTTGTACCGCTTCGCTGATGGTGCAGGTGGTGTCGGTGTCATGGCCAAAGGTGATGCCCTCACCGGTGTTCAGATTGGTCGCGCCGATGTACAGCGAGTTGCCGCGCTCCAGGTGCAATAGCCTAAAATCATTTGGGATTAGGTTTTTGTGCAGATTATCGCGGGTAAAGCGCTCGATGCCACGGTTATCGAACAGGCCCGACGGCAAGTAGCCGCGACCAGAGCCCAGGCCAGTGCGCAGCGCCGCGTCTTCGGCCAAGGGCGCCACCAAGCGTTCGGCGTTGCGCAAAGTGGGCTCGCGGACAAAAGCGCGGCAGCGATCGATGAGTTCCGGTCGGTTATGGCGAAGTTCGTTCCACACCGCCAGCAGGATGGCGGGCGTGACCAGCGCGGCGTCAATGCCGATGCGGGCCGGTCTGGTGAAATATTCAGCAAAATTAGGACGATAAAAGTCCATTGGCGAAAACTGGCCAATTTTCTTGCTGTTGCCCTCAAGCGACTTGAGTAGCTCCTCGGGGCCGATGCCAGCTGCCAGAGGAGCGGCCAAAAACGCGCCCGCTGAAATGCCAACGTAGATGTCAAAATCGAGTACGCTGCGGTTGCCCAAATAGGTATTGAGCGCAATCAAGCCGCCGATCTTGAACGCGCCGCCCGAGATCGCGCCGCCGGCCAGCACCAAACCGGTCTTGGCGTGAGAGCGCACCCGGCTGCGGTCGCCCTTTTCAACAAACGTGATGCCCATCTGTGGCCTCGCTCGGGACTAAGGTCGTATAAAGGAATAACTCGATCGATCGGCAAGCAGCACGGAGCGGCGAGTCGGCTGAATAGACGCGAGCTTGGCGACCCGCCAAGCCAGCACATGGGCTGCGTAAATGAGTGATTCATTCATGTACGGGCCCTAAGAGGGTGTTTATCTTCAAACGCCTGCTGCGCGTAACCCGTCGATGAGTTCGCTGGACTCATCGACCCCGCCATGCTTTGTTGTCAGCCCTCTTCCACCTTGCGACGCACTACAAGTGCGCCTCAGTCGTCAGAGTGCCTCCGCCTCGC
>SHZD01000166.1 GCA_009692465.1 Myxococcales bacterium | reverse complement strand
GACAAGAGTCCTTGGTGGGCGTCCAGAGGGCAAAGCCTTCTGGTGGGGTCCGGGGCAAAGCCCCGAATGCCGCGCAGCGGCAAACTGTCGGCGCGCGGCCGCCGCCGGGCTGTTTCGCTTGGCGGGCGGTACATAGCATCTATCCTCTCGCGTTCGTCCGTCATGGCTGCAACCTCCAGATTTGTCCAGAGATTACCAATGGCTGCCGGATGCAACAAGAGTCGATGGTCTGTCGGTCTGTCGGTCTGTCGGTCTGTCGGTCTGTCGATCGCCCGACAGTGTTCGGCTTGGCGCCGCCGTGGTTTTCGGATTCTGACGCGCCGTGGGCCCAGTCAGTGCCAAGCACTGCCCGGCGCTTGGGGTGCCGACCCGTGTCGCTCCGGCTCCAGTATCGCGTCGGGCAAGGCACTGCCGCAAAATCGCCGATCGTAACGCCGCAACCGAACCCGCTGCTGGCGACGCGGCAGTGTGCGAACGAAGCGGTCACGGTCAGCCGCGGTGGCAGCGCGACAGGGGCCGTTTACCCAGACAGCAACCGAAGCCACTGGAGGCTGCGAGAACCAACCCCACCTACTAAGGCACAAACACACAAGAAAACTTAGAATCGTCCACAACCAAATAGTCGAGCGTCTGGGTAAAACCGCCGGCACACTGACCGACCATCGGCTTGTCGCTGCGACTGTACAGCCGCAATTGGCGCTTGGGATCGCCGGCCACCCAACTCAGTTCGCCCGTCACGGTCCGCTTGCCGCTGGCCTCGGTAGTCACGGTCAGCCGCTCTAGCCGCCCGAACTCGGTCGGCAAATTTTCGACCACAATCGGTTTGCCCGCGACGTACCAATCGGCAGGCACCCCGCGCAGCAGCGTCAACGTTTGGCCATCGGCCTCATCGACCAGCAGCCCGCGCACCCACAGCACCAGATTGGCTGCCGCCCAGCCGTGCGGATTGTCGCCGGTGCCGACCCCGGTCTGGACAAAATACTCCTCCCACCAACTGATAAGCGGCGATGCGGCCTTGCGGTAGCCGTGCAGCAAGGTCTGGGCCCGCTGCCATTGGTCGCGGCGCAGCAGCGACAAGGCCCAGTCGGCGGTGATGTAGGTCCACACTTTGGGTACGTCTTCGAATTTATACAGATCCCACACCCGATTTTGCCACAGCGTCTCAAAAGTGGCGGTCAGTTTGGGGTCGTTGGGATCGAGCACCTCACACGGAAACACCGCGGCAATCGTGCCCCACAGCCGCGAATTGGGCGCGCCGACCACCGCGGGGATCCAGCCAGTGCCATTGCCCTTGTCGACGTAGGCCGCCGTGGCCGCAGTGGTCACATCGGCGCGAAACTTCTCGTATTCAGTGCGTAATTGCGCCGCTTGGCTGGTCAGGCCCAAAATGTGCGCGGCGGTCGCCGCCCGCTCCATCCCCAACACGCCCCAATAATTGTGGTACAGCACCCGCCCCCATTGGTACAACGCCTCGCCGTAGCCTGCGGGCAGCAGGCCTTTTTCGGCGCCCTTGCCGCCGCTGCCATCGCTGGGATTGCGCGCCGAAGTCATGCGGGTCGCGCCCTTGTAAATCGCCGGCCACGCCTTGAGCAGCCACGCCTTGTCGCGCACGAACTGGTAGTGAAAGACCAGACTCCAAATCGCCTGCCCTTGACCGTCCCATTCGTCGGGCGGCGCCGACCAGGTGCCATCGGCATGTTGCGAAATCCGCAGCGCGTAGGCGGCCATCGCCTCGACGACTTTAGGCAGATCGCTGCGCCACAACAGGCGCAAGGATTCCTCGGCCAAGGTCGGCAAATTCATGGTGTCAAAAGCGCGAACGATGTAGGCCGCATCTCGAAACCAATAGCGATTGTAGTCGCTGGCCCCCGGCTTAACCACCGCAAACTCGCCGACGCGGTCGCGCAACAGCACCAGATACGCCAGCGAGGTGCGCACCGCCGGCGCGTACCAGCCATCGGGCAATTGCAGCTTGGCAATGCCGCCTAAAATCTGGTCCCACTGCCCCAGCGTGGCCTTGAGCAGCGCCGGACCGTCCACCGGCAACAGCGCTGGCCAGCTGTTTTGTGGCAGCCTGCGCGGCAAGATCACCCAGAATTCAACGGGCTTGCCAACAGACACCGACTGGCTCAACTCCAGACGAGTGCCGATCGCCGCCAGTTGGATGGCTTGCGCTGGGAGCACCGCCGCCACCACATGGCCGCGGGCCAGCCAGAGATTGTCTTTCAAAGTCAAACACTCGGCCTTGGTGTTGAGCGCCAAATCGAGGCGCACGGGATGGGCCGTCGCCGCCACGGTCTTGACCTGAATTCGAGCCACATCGACCACGACATCGCCACTGAGCAGCGCGCCAAACGCGGTCAACTGCCAACTGTCGTCGCCGGTTTGGGTCGCCAGACCCGCAATCGGGTAACCGGGATGCGGCGGCTCCATCAGCCAGGTCTGGGCCAGGCCTTGCGGCAGCACCTGCAGCCGTTGCACCCAGTCGCGGTTGTCGTTGTTGGTCGGCGCAAAGTGGCGCGGCGCAAACGAACCGTCCTCACTGAGCAGGGTCTTGCTGCGGTCAGGTACGCCAATCAGCGCGTACATCGTTTGCGGCCACGCCACCGCTGTCGCTGGCAATTGCGTCAACAGTGGCGCGTCCCCGGCGGGCAAGCTGCTGCCACACACAGCCGGGGGCGTTTCGACGGTGGTGCACCCGCTGGCAAGCCCGGACAGGATCGCCACTAGGCCAAAAGCAAACCGCAAAGCGCTCATGCAAAGGGTGTGCATTGGCCGGCCGCGATGGTGTAGCCGCGCGCGCAGGCCGGACAGGCGGTGTGGCGATCCGCTGTGGCGCCGACTAGTTTTTGCCCGCACACGCAGGCAAAGCCGACCAACCGCGCCGGCACCCCTTGGACAATGCCGTAGTCGACCACGTTTTTGGAGACTACCGCGCCAGATCCGACCACTGCAAAGCGGCCGATGGTGACGTCGGGCAGCACAATGGCCCCGGCGCCGATCGAAGCGCCGTAGCACACCCGGGTCGGGCCGACTTGCCAGTCGCTGTCGGTCTTCAAGCTGCCGTCGGGGTTGATGGCGCGCGGAAATTTGTCGTTGGTGAAGATGACGCCAGGGCCGACGAACACCCCGTCTTCCAAGGTGCAGCCGTGGTAGACAAAGCAGCCGTTCTGAATCTTGACGTTGTCGCCGATTTGGACGTCAAAGTCGATGTAAGTCCCCTTGCCGATGATGCAATTGCGGCCTAGGCTCGCGCGTTCGCGGATTTGCACTTGGTGCCAGACGCGGGTGCCGTCGCCCATGGTGACGTTGGCGGATACTTCTGCGGAAGGATGGATTGTCACGAGCGAAATCTCCGGGTGGCAAGTTCAACAAGTTGGGCAGCCATGACGGCGCCGTGCCGCACTGGCTTGACGGTCGAGGCGCGGCGGCCGGGTTCGAGCACCACTGGCAGTTCGACCACGCTGGCACCCAGCTGCTCGGCAAAAAAAATCAGCTCAGTAGAGTAGAAAAACCCGCGGGCCACAATGCGCGGCCACGCGCTGCGGGCAACTGCCAAGGGCACGAACACCGTGCCTTGCGAATCCGCGGTGCGCATCCCCAACACCAACCGCCGCGCGGCGCGGTAGGCCAGCGTCGCCAGCTTGCGCTGCACATCGACGGCAATCTGACTGTCGGCATGGGCCTTGGAGCCGACAAACACCGCGCCGGATTCGCCCGCATGCAAGCGCGCCAGCACGCCGTCGAGATCGGAAAACCCAAACGGCAAATCGGCGGCGGTGAGCACGGTATAGCGCTCCCCTGAGTTTGGCTCAGCGGCGTTCAGGCTCTCGCGCAAGCCGCGATGATAGGCGTGGCCAATACCAGCGGCCGGCTCGCGGTAGGCCAACACCGGCACTGTAGCCTGGCCGTAGTTTTGTTCCAACTGCTGGCACAGCGGCCAAGAGTCGTCAGTGCTGCCGTTTTCAACCAGCAGAATTCGGCAGTTGGGCAGCAAGACCAGCCGTGCCGCCAGCCGTGCCACCGCCTGGGCCAAGTGGGCCTGCTCGTTGTGCACCGGCAGCACAAAATCGAAGGCGACCGCCATAATCACACCCACAGCGCGTCAACTGCGGGTAAATCAACGGCGGCGGGGACAATGCTGTCGGCGGGGCAGCGCCGGCGTTCGGCTTCAATCGAGCGCTCGGCAATCAACAGCGCGCTCAAGGCGTCTTTGCCTAAGCACAATTCGCCACTGTCGCCGGTGGCCAAAAGTTGAGCGAATTGGCGAAGCTGGGCTTTGAGCGGCTCTTCTTTGTGGATGCCAAAATCGATGCGGTCGCTGGCCTGGTACATTTCGCGCAGGCGCTCAAAGCCGAAGTGCTCCTGCTGGACCGGCTGCAACAGCCGCCCACCCATCATTTCGCAGGTTTGCAAAATGAAATCGACAAACACCACCCCGCGGGTGCCGGTAACGCGAATCGTGCGAATTTTGGTCGGAGTGACCCAATTGACGTGCAGGGCCGCGCTGGCGCCGCCACCGGTGGACAAGAAAATCTCCGCCGTGTCGTAAATGTCGGTGTGAACAGTGGAATGCGAGCGACTGGCTTCAAAGCGCACGGGCCCAGCCAAGCTGCGCAGCACGTCGATGTCGTGGACCGCCAGATCGAGCAGCACGTTGTTGTTGCCAATCACGGTTTCGGGATAGCCACCGACGCGGGTAAAACTAAAGTGAATCGGGGTGCCCAGCCAACCTTCGCGAATCACTTCACGCAGTTTGCGCACCGCGGGATTAAAGCGCTCGACATGGCCGACCGCTAAGTGCAGGCCGCGCGCACGGGCGGTTTCGATGAGATCCTTGCCGCGCTCGAAGGTGTCAGCAATCGGCTTTTCGACCAACAAATGCTTGTCCATCGCCAGCAGCGCCATTGCCACTTGATGGTGGGTCGCGGTCGGGGTGGCGACAATGGCACAGTCAAAGTCGATGCCCGCTAAGTCATTGACGGAACGCAGAAACGGCGCGCCGTTCAAGTCCTTGGGCTCGGGGTGCGCGGCGAGGCCATCGACCACCGCGGCCAGCGCAAAATCGGGGCTTTCGCGGACCACCCGCAAGTGGTTGCGGCCCATGCGACCCAGACCGACGACCACGATTTTGGGCGGACGGGCCGCAGTGCTGCGTTCAACTGCCATGGCAAACCTCTGGTGAAAACAGGTTTAGGCGGCCGCTTGTTCCAGCGCGTCGGCACTGGCCTGCAACTCGGCATCGGTCATCGCATAAAACACTGGCAAATTGATGACCGAGGCACAAATCTGGCGCGAGTGGGCCATAGCGCCGAACACAATCGCTGGCGCTGCGGGCGGTTGGGTATGCAGCGGCTCGGGATAGGTCCGGGCACAACCGATGCCAGCGGCTTTGAGCGCGTCGCTAAGTTGCACGCCAGTCTTGCCTTGGACATGCGTCACGTTCAAGTAGCCGTTTTCGGTGATCCCCGCTGGCGGGGCCATCACCCGGATGGTCGGGTGGCCGGCAAAGCGCTGGCGATACCAGTCAGTGGCGCGGCGGCGACTGGCGAGAATTTGCGGCAGTTTTTCTAGCGTTCGCAGCAGGTACGCGGCTTGCAGGCCGCCCATCCGCGAATTCCAGCCGACGTGGGCGTAACTGTAGTGGTCGGCGCGGCCGTGGTTGCACAGTGAGCGCGCCAGCTCGAGCGCTTCGGGGTGGGCAAAGGTCATGGCACCGCCGTCCATCGCCCCGCCGACCACCTTGGCTGGGTAAAACGACACCGTGCCGGCCGTCGCTGGCCCCAGCAGCGGTTGGCCGTCCAGCAGCACCCCAAAGGCTTGAGCGCCATCTTCGAGCAGCGGCAGGCCGTGGTCGCGGCAAAACTGGCGCAGCTCGGTCAAGCGGTGCGAGGCCCAGCCATACAAGTGCACGGCGAGCACCGCGTCCAGCCCAATGTCAGCGTGGGCCTTACGCAGCTGGTCGACATCGAGCTGGCCATCGGTGGGATCGATATCGAGCAACACCGGGGTCGCCCCCACTTGGGCGATCGCCTCGTAGGTGGCCCAAAACGTCAGGTTCGGCAGCGCGACTTTATGACCGCGACCCACCCCCAACGCTTGCAGGGCGATGATCAAAGCGTCGGTGCCGTTGGCGCAGGTTAGCGCGTGCGGGGCACCCAGAATTTGGGCCAGCTCAGTCTCTAATCGGGCGACGCGGGGCCCGCCGACGAATTCGCAGCGCTGCAGACACTGATGCCAGTCTTGCTCGACCGCGGCCGCGATTTCAGAGGACAGGCGGGTGAGATCGATGAACGGAACGGGCATGGCGCGCTGCGCAGGGCGACCGTAGCCCGGTCGCAAAGGGGCAAAACGGTAGCACCGGGGGCGCTGGGCTGCAATCGAGGGGCCCATGACCCACATTCAGCGATCGTCGGTCGGATCGGACGCCAACAGTGGCATGGATTCGGCATTGGCGGCTGGCAAAGGTGAGGTAGGGACCGCCAACCACGGCAACTGCCGCCACTGCCGCCACCACCCGAGCACCATCCCTAGCCCATGCGCCAGCCACAGCCCCAGCAACACCGCCAGCGTCAGCGCCGACACCGCGATACAAGTCAGCAGCAGCCCATCGCGAAACTGCAACTGGAGCACGTGCTTGCCCGCAGGCACCTGCACCGCCAACAGCCCTTGGTGGTTGACCACGGTCCCCAGCGACGATCGCCAATGGCGGTCGTAGTTTTGGTTGACCAGCACGGTGGTCGCCGCAGTAGCCTCGACCGCCAGTTGCAGTGAATTGGGAGTCCAATCGCGGCGCACCACCTTGGCCGCCGGATCGAGCGCGTACTCTTCGCGGGCTAGGTCACCGCGCAGCAGCGGGGATTCGGGCACCGGAATGCCGGTAATGCAGTACAGGCTGCCCAGATTGAGCGGCGCAAAGATGTGGGCATCGCGGCGATTGCCGCGGCTTTGGGCAAATGGCCGTTGCAAAAACAGCGGCGGCTCCACCATATACACTTGATCGGCGGCGACGCTGACGCTGGCAATGTGGGCCCTGACCGGCAGCACCAATGCAGCAACTGCGGCAGCGGCGGCCAGTACGTAGCCCACAGGCTGAGCTATCCGTGCCAACTTGGGTAGTCTTTTCAAGGCCTGCAAGCTGTTGGCCACCAGCAGCGCTGCCGCAGTTTCCAAGCGGCCAATGGTGCGGCCGGCGCCCAAGCACAAGAACAACACCACCGGCACTAAATAGCGGCTGGGCACCCGCAACTGCTTGAAAAGAGGTACCTGTTTGAGCAGATGGTAGGGCGACAGCGGGCCAAAATCGCCCATCGCCAGCACAAAGAAAAACGCCGCCGCCGCAAATAGCAGACTGGTCAAGCCGTCAGCGACAATCAGCCCAACCAGCGCCAGACCGAGCACCAGGCCGTAGTGCGGCAACAGGCTCAGCAACAGATCTTGGGCCATGTTGGCTTCGACCGGCAGCCACACCCGCTTGAACTGCGCCAGAAATACCAATAGTGGCACAAGCTTACACGCCGACAGTAGGAAAGCCACGCCGCCAATGCCGAGCAAACTTTTGAGCGGCGGCAGCCACCCGCGCTCTTGTCCGCGCGCCTTGGCGGTGATGGCCAGCGTCAGGGCGACAAACGCCAGCACAATCGCGGCAAACGGCCCCGGATAAGTACCCGCGGCGACAAACGCCCAGCCGACAAAAATACCGCCAGCCAGCCGCCAGCGCCACGACTGCATCCCCAACACCAAGCTCAACAGCGCCCACGGCAGCAGCTCAAAGCCGACCACAAAGTTAATCGCACCTTCGCGAATAAACTCAGCAAAACGCACGTAGCTGGCATAGGTCACTGCGGCCACCACCGCGCCGGTCAGCGATGAGCCGAACCGCCGCGCCAGCCGAAACATGCCCTCCATGCCCATGATCATCATGGCGATAATCGCCAAGTGCCGGCCGAGCGACACCCCGAACGGCAGGCGCAACAGCCAATAGTCGGGCGAAAAAAACGTGTCCTCGGGCGCCGCCACCCCGAGCGTGCCGCCACACCAGTAGGGATTCCACTGCGGCAGTTCGCCGTAGCGCAAAACAGTAATGCGATTGGACTGTTCCCAGCTATGAAACTGGTGATCGTCAAAATAATCGGCGACATGGTGCGGCGCGGCGAGGTAGGCCGGGCCGACGGCGGCCGTGACCACTAGCCACAGCAACAGTCGCAACGGCAACGGCGTCAGCAACCGCTGCCAGCGCGACGGCGGGGCGTCAAAACTTAGGCCCATGGCTCCAGCACGCTTATTTTCATTGATGGCGCAACTCAATCGGCGGCACTGTGGCAACCAGAGGCTTGCCATCCGCCGCAGGCCAGCGCAGGCGAATGCCCTGGTCGAGGACCAAGTACACTTGGCTCAAGCTGATTTTGTGCTTGGCCGCCAGCTCGCGCACCGTGGTCCGCTCCTGCCAGCCGCGGTCATCTTCTTGCGACCATGGGTGACCATCCCAGTTGTTATTTTCGCGGATTTTTTGGCGCGACGCCAGTTCTTCAGTAGCCAACACCGCAAAGATTTCACGGCGCTGTGGCTCGGTCAACCCAAACGCCACCAACCCGGCGGAGGCTGGCTTGAGCGCAGCCGGATAGGCGACTGTCACGGTTGGCCGCAGCGTGCGCACGCCAGTGATGGCCAAAATCGCCAACGCTGCCATACGAATGGTCAGAGTAAACGCCATTTCCAGCTTGCTGGTGTAGGGCAACGGGGAAATCACGAGAGGCAACGCCAACGGGCCGCGACGATGGGGCGCCGCCGACGGCAATTGTGGCACCGGGTGCGCTGGCCGACAAGGATCCGGCAACGCCGCGATCCCCCGCTTTGGGCGCATCTCTGCGTCGCCTTTCTCCTTGCTCCTTGTCGAGCGACAGCGAGCGACAGCGAGCGACAGGGTACTGGCATCCCAAATCGGGGGCCGCGGAGAATTTCGATGGGGAATCCTGGAACGCTTGCATTTTACGACCACCGCTCTACTCTTGGGGCGGCGCGCAGGCGAACAGGAGTGACCGATGGCAAGCAAGACCGGGATGTGCAGGGTAGTTCTGGTGGCGACACTGGCTGGGCTGTGGCTGATGGCCAGCGGCTTTCGGCCGTTTTCGCCGATCTCGTCGGTGTGCCCGGCCTGCCCGGAAAAAGGCGACAAGCTGGTGTTCCCCGACGGCAAGATGATCGTGTGTGAGGTCATCGCCAAGAATCAAGACGGCTATATCGTCCAAAAATACGGCGAGTTGCGCTTTGTGCAAACCCGCGAAGTCGCTAAGGTGGAGTGGCAGCAGGGCGCCGAGCCGCGCGGGCTGACCTCGTTCGATCAAATCCTGCTCAAGGGCGACGATCAAAAGGTGCTCAACGGGACGCTAATTCCTGCGCCCGGTGAACCCGGCAAGATGATGGCGATGCGCAGCCCCAAGGGCAATGTGTATACGGTGGTGAATTCACAGATTCTACTGTATTATCAGCAGGGTACGCGCAAAGCTGCGGCCAAAGACCCCGCCGCAGCGCGGTAAGCCGGACCTACACCGGACCTACAACGGTTGGTCAAACCAGCCCTCGCGCACGGCTTGCTCCAGCACTTGGTTAAACTTGGGCGACTGACACGGCGGTTCGCGGCCAAAAGGCTGACCGTCTAGGCACAGGCGTTCGCCGGTTTTGAGTGGCAGATACCCGCTGCCACCCTTGGCCAGATAGTCGAGAGTGGCGATGGTGTACAGTTGGCGTTTGTCGATCGGTCGGCCGCCGACCGTAGCCTCTACCAACCGCTGTCCGCGCTGCAAGATCGCGATTGGTTTGCCATTTTCGTAGGTATAGGTCTGTGCGGGCTTGCCGCGATCGCAGCCCATGGTCAAGCCCCACAGCACTAGGCCTTGGCCGTGACCGTCGCTGCCCGGTGCGCAGCCGTGCTCCAGGGTGTCGATCAGGCCCTGACCGCTCAGCTTGACCGCCAGCAGCCGGTTGGCAAACGGATGAATCGCAAACACGTCCAGGTTGGTCACCGGCCCCGGCGGATAGACCGTGTGGCTGCGAAAACCGCCGGTATTGAGCAGTCCACCGACGACTGGCGCGATTTTATGCAGTTGCGGCAGAGCTTTGCGCACGACCTGCGCCGCCATACGCGCCGCTTTCTGACCATAGTCGCCGCGCGGTTGGGTCAAGTCCCAGCTGACCGGACGCTGACCGATCACCACTTCGGCAATCAAATGTGAGCGCAAATGGGTCACCCGCGCCTCGAGCTTGGCATCGATCGGCATCTGCTGGTCCACCGCGGTCATGTGCCAGCGGCTGAGCAGCGGATCCAGACCGACACCAGTCGCCGCCAACGCCAAGTCGAGCTGACCCACCCACGCAAACCGACTGCCCGCTTGGGTGATCCAAGTGCCTTGAACCACTTTGGCTCGCGGCATCGGCGTGTGCGAATGGCCGCCGACAATGGCGTCAATGCCACTGACATCTTTGGCTAAATCAATGTCCTCGCCGAGGCCCAAGTGCGACAGCGCCACCACCAACTGGGCACCCTGAGCCCGCAATTGGGCCACCGCGGCCCGCGCCGGGCTGTTGATCGGGTCGTCGAAAAAGCGCACGTCGCCGATTTGGCTGATGGTTCGGGTCGTCGGCGTCAGCAAGCCAAATAATCCCAAGCGTATGCCGCCGCAATTGACGATGGCGGTCTTGCCGTACAAGCCGTCGGGAAAGCCCGGCTCGCGCGGATCGAGGCTAGTGGCGTCGGCATCGAGATTTGCCGTCAAAATCCGGTACTTGCTCAGGCCCTTGAGCGCGTGGCGCACCACCTGTGGACCCGCATCGAACTCGTGATTGCCCAAGGTGCCGTAGTCATAGCCAGCCGCTTCGTACAGTTGCCACGCCAGTTTGGCGGCCTGCGCACGGTCGCCGTCGGCGCGCTCCATGAAGCGGCCTTGCAGGACGTCGCCGCCCTCGAGCAACAGTACGCCACCGGGCCGTTGTTGCAGGAGCTGTTGCTTGTAGGCCGCCACTCGCGCGATCGAGCCCAAAGTGACTGACCCGGTGGTGGCTGTCACCGCCTTGGGGCCGTCGAAATGGGCTTCACTGTCGTTGGTGGTCAACAGCAGACAGCGCTTTGGTCCAGTTGGCGCTGGCGCGGGAACCGCTACTTCGATCTGCTGATCCGGCTTGGTCGCCACCGCTGCGCAGCCCACCAGCGCGGATCCCAGCCCCATCACCGCCATCGATTGCACCAAGCGAACTGCCATAACTACCTTGCACGCGACCCATTGCGCCAGCCAAGTAGAGAACAGCTTTGCCCTAATGGCCAGTTTTTGGCGGCCATCGATCGCCAAAAGTCAGGCAAAATTGCCGCGAAACGGTTGCCGCACTGCCACCGATCTGCTCAAATCCCGCGCCCCGCCGGTCTACGGCGCCGCCTGATTGGAGTGTGTCATGGGTCTTTCGTGTGCCATTGTCGGCTTGCCCAACGTCGGCAAATCTACGCTTTTCAATGCGTTAACCAACGCCGGCGCGGTGGCGGCCAACTACCCGTTTTGCACCATCGAGCCCAACGTCGGGGTGGTGCCGGTGCGCGACGCTCGGCTGGACCGCATCGCCAACATCGTCGGCACCGCCACGATCATCTACGCCACCATGGAATTCGTCGACATCGCCGGCTTGGTCAAAGGCGCCAGCAAAGGCGAGGGCTTGGGCAACAAGTTTTTGGCCAATATCCGCGAAACGGACGCCATTGCCCACGTGTTGCGCTGTTTTGACGACGGCGATGTGGTCCATGTCGATGGATCCGTCAATCCGCTGCGCGACGCTGAGGTGATCAATACCGAATTGGCGCTGGCCGACTTGGAGCAAGTGGATCGCCGCCTGCATAAAACCCAAAAGCTAGCCAGAACCGGAGACAAGCAAGCGGTGGCCGAATTGGCGCTGCTCGAGCGCCTGTATGTCGCGCTCAATGACGGCAAGCCAGTGCGGGCGGTCGCGGTGACCAAAGAGGAGGAGCCGATGGTCAAAGGCTATCAGCTGATGACAGCCAAGCCGATGCTGTACGTGGCCAACACCGCCGAGCCGGGGCAGCCCAATCCGTACGTGGCGGCAGTGCTGCAGATGGCCCAGGCGGAGGGCGCCGCTATCGTCGAACTGTCGTGCAAGACCGAGGCAGAAATCGCTGAACTGGACGATGCGACCGAGCGCACCGAGTTTTTGACGGCATTGGGTTTACCGGAGGCGGGGTTGGACCGCTTGGCGCGCTGTGCCTTTGAACTGCTGGGTTTGCAAACGTATTTTACCGCTGGAGTCAAGGAAGCGCGGGCGTGGACCATTCGCCGTGGCTGGACGGCGCCGCAAGCGGCGGGCGTGATTCACACCGATTTTGAGCGCGGGTTTATCAAGGCTGAGATCTATGATTGCCAAGAGCTTTTTGTGCTGGGGACCGAGAGTGCGGTCGGTGGAGCGGGCAAGAAGCGCATGGAGGGCAAGGACTACGTGATGCGCGATGGGGATGTGGTGAATTTTCGGTTTAATGTGTGGTAGATCGTGTAATTTCAAATACTTACAGCGCACAAGACCGGCCAGATCACTGCCCCGCACTGCCCGGCGTGTCCCGCAGCGGGGACAAACTTCCGCACAAGAGCCACGCGGCGCTTCTACGCTCCGAGCACTTCGACCAACTCGGCAACGACGCGCATGTCAGCCAGT